>JALVDE010000223.1 GCA_027009375.1 Gammaproteobacteria bacterium | reverse complement strand
CATTGCCAACCAGATTAAAGAAGAGCTTAAACAACGAGTTGAAAGCCGTAAACAGAAGGGTTTACGGGTTCCGGGACTGGCAGTTATAAAGGTCGGTAATGACCCGGCTTCTGAAGTTTATGTACGCAATAAGCGCAATGCCTGTGAGCAGGTTGGCATACATTCAGTGGCTCATGACCTGGATGAGCAGACTACCCAGGAAGAAATTCTGTCCCTGATTGATTCTTTAAATAAAGATGAAACCATTGACGGCATACTGGTGCAGTTACCGGTTCCGGAGCATATTAACCCGGAAACCATTATTGAACGTATTAATCCTGATAAGGATGTGGATGGTTTTCACCCTTACAATGTTGGCCGCCTGGCTTTGCGGGTACCGCTATTGCGCCCCTGTACACCACGCGGGATTATGACCCTGCTGGAAAAAACACTGTCTGAGGCCGGACTTGATATCAGGGGACAAAATGTCTGCATTGTCGGAGCCTCCAATATTGTGGGACGTCCCATGGGGCTGGAACTGCTGCTGGCAGGCTGTACGGTAACCACCTGCCACCGCTTCACCAGAGATCTGGAAAAACACGTGAAACAGGCGGACATTCTGATTGTGGCCGTGGGCAAACCGGGCATTGTGGACAGCCGCTGGATCAGCAAAGACTGTATTGTTATTGATGTCGGGATTAACCGGCTTGATAATGGCAAGCTGGTGGGTGATGTTGATTTTGACAGTGCCAGTAAGCGTGCGGCTTATATTACTCCGGTGCCTGGCGGGGTCGGGCCTATGACGGTGGCGACTTTATTGCAAAATACGGTGGATGCGGCGGAGGAACTGCATGGGTGAGGGAAAACAGGGTTAAGTGTTAAGTGTTAAGTGTTAAGTGCTAAGGGTTAAGGAAAAGCTGGGAGCGTTCAGCGTTCAGCGTTCAGCGTTCAGAAAAAGCTTAAAGCGTTGAGCGTTGAGCGTTGAGCGTTGAGCGTTGAGAAAGAGCCTGGAGGGTTTGTGGTTGCTTGTCTATATATAAAGTTAACCTAAGACCTTTAATTCGCCAGTCTGATGCCCAGGACCCAGAAGAAGGTTATGCCGCTTAGGAAAAAGCCTAGTAGGCTGCCTATAGAGAAGCGGCGGTATTTGCGGATTATGTCTTCCTGATTTTCTACTGAAATAATGAATGGGCGGCGGCTGTCGATGGGTTTGGAAATGGTGTGTATTTCCTGATCTACCAGGCGTTCGGTTAGATCTTTATCTACTCTTTGCTCGGCAGCTTCTACGACTTTTTGCCACTCGTGCATATCGATTTCACCGTCATCATTTTCATCAAAGCGGGCCCGGATTAAGTCCGGCATTTTTTTCCATTTAGCCAGTAAGTCCCGTACTTCTGCTTTTTTATCAAAATTCTCCCTTCGTCCACCAATGCTGTTAAAACGGCCAAGAACATACAGGTAGTCACCGATATCAATACGCTGCTCAGTAAAACGATATTTATTTCTATTGCCGACTTTAAGCATACCAAGAATGCCATCCACACTGGTCATATCAGTGACCTGGTATTCCCGTTCACCATACCAGGTTTTGGAAAAGGACGGGGTTACCGTGGCACCTTCCGGATCCACAACACAGGTACCGGTATCATCAATCAGCAGAAAGAGATTATCAGAAGTTCCGGAATTGACTGTCTCCCAGCTTGCCTTTGATAGAGCATGATTATTTGAGGGGCCAATATCATATTCCCTGACCCGTTCTTCTATTTTGAATTTATACCAGAGACATTTTTTTTTACTCAGGGGAGATATTATGGGCTGTCCCTGCATAAGCCTGCCCTCACCTTCCAGTTCGACATAACCCTGATGAGCAGAACGTATTCTGGACGTCGGGGTGTCTGCAATCATGCGGTAGCGGTGAAAGAAACGGAATATACCATACAGACTGACAGCACAGAGTATGACCATCAGGCCGAGTAAAAAAATAATTCCCGCCTGATCGGCATGAATGATCTGCAGTTTTACGGATTCG
Source organism: Gammaproteobacteria bacterium (assembly GCA_027009375.1). GTDB lineage: Bacteria > Pseudomonadota > Gammaproteobacteria > GRL18 > GRL18 > JANELJ01. The sequence goes on along the minus strand of JALVDE010000223.1, from coordinate 1,104 downwards.
AGCATTAATCAGCTAAAGGATACTGGTGCGATTAATTAAACAGAGATTTAATATCAACATCCTGCTTTTCTTCTTCATCAAATTCCAGCAGAGGCTGTTCTTTAAAATTAAACATCCGGGCCACAATTAAATCAGGAAACTGTTCAATACGGACATTATTAATATTAACACTGTCATTATAGTATTCACGTCGATCCGCAATGGCATCTTCCAGCCCGGTAATACGGTTCTGTAAATGCTGAAAGTTTTGATTGGCTTTTAAATCGGGATAAGCTTCAGATACGGCAAACAGATTGCCCAGTCCCAGTCGCAACTGCCCTTCAGCAGCTCCCAGGGCTGCAATATCACCGGCTTCTCTGGCCTGAGAAACACTGGCGCGGGCTTTAATGATTTTTTCCAGAGCCGAGCCTTCATACTGCATATATTGTTTACAGACTTCTACCAGCTTGGGCAGTTCGTCGTGACGCTGTTTAAGCAGAATATCAATATTAGACCAGGCCTGGGAAACATTATGCTTGATCCTGACCAGGTTATTATAAATACTGATAAAATAAATAGCGGCAACAACAATGATGCCCAGTAAGATAAACGAAAAGGTACCCATAAATAGTTCTGCCCTTTGAGTTGAATCCAGATGATTTAACTGATTTATTCAGATTTAGCTTTGCTACAGTTAAAAATAGCAAAAACAATTGAAAAAGCCATAAATACTGAGTGCTTTTTTAATAAACCAGGGTTAAAACATATGTCCCAGTTTACCGGCTTTGGTAGAGAGATAATGTGAATTGTGTGGATTTTCGCCATGCTTCCAGGGCAAACGTTCAACCACTTCAATACCATGTTCTTCCAGGGCACTGACTTTACGTGGATTATTGGTCATTAAACGGATTTTATTTACATTGAGATGTCTGAGCATATCACGGGCTATATCGTATTCTCGTAAGTCGGCATCAAAACCCAGCTGCTCATTGGCTTCTACCGTGTCTGCACCCAGATCCTGTAAATGATAGGCCTTTATTTTATTGATCAGACCGATCCCTCTGCCTTCCTGGCGTAAATACAGCAGAACCCCCCGGCCTTCATCAGCGATATGTCTTAAGGCGG
>JALVDE010000222.1 GCA_027009375.1 Gammaproteobacteria bacterium | reverse complement strand
TGGATTAGGTTCAAACAAAGGATCAAGTATAGGCTCTCCGGCATCAATAGCCGCTTCTATTTTTTTGTTAAAACCGGCCAGGTTTCTGACCCCCATAGCCGCCATTAACTTATACCGCCGTTCCATTTCCGCCACACACCAGCGCAAAGCATTGGCCGCTTCCTTCATATCCGTAACCACCGGTGCAAGAAGATGGGGAATGTCTTCGTAAATGGACAGTTCCAGCATTTTGGGATCCACCATAATCAGGCGAAGCTGATCCGGCGGAAGCTGGAACAGCATACTGAGGATCATGGAGTTGACGCCCACAGACTTACCTGAACCGGTAGTACCTGCTACCAGTAAGTGCGGCATTTTAGCCAGATCAGCCACGATGGGATGACCGGAAATATCCTGTCCCAGACCAAGGGGGATTTTGGCATTAGAGTCTGCAAATTCTTTAGAACCTAATATTTCACTGAAATAGACAATTTCCCGGTGTTCATTGGGTATTTCAATACCCACGGTGGATTTTCCGGCAATAACTTCCACCACACGGATACTGACCACCAGCATTGAACGGGCCAGGTCTTTGGATAAATTGGTGATCTGACTGACCTTAATACCCGGTGCCAGCTGAATTTCAAAACGGGTAATTACCGGCCCCTGGCTGACTGAAACCACCTGTACATTTAAATTAAAGTCCGCAAGTTTATCTTCAATCAGACGTGATGTATGTTCCAGTTGTTCCGGTGATGTAACATGCTTAGACGGCTGAGCCTTGTCCAGCAGAGACAGGGATGGCAGACGATCCATGGCATCATGTTCAAACAATTCCGGCTGTTTATCTTTATTAACCCGTTTACTGGGTTTGTTAGCCTCAAATCGGGGTTCAATTTTAATGGCTTTTTGTGCTTTAAGGGCTGCTTTCTCTGCAGCTTTTTTAGCCCGCTCAGTCCGCAATGCCTCTTTTTCAGCCAGTTTCTGTTGTTTAAGCTTTTGCTTTTCCTCCAGTTTTAACTGGGCTTTAAGTCTGGACTGCTCTGTTTTATCAGCTTTTAAAGCTTTCTTCTTTGCACGATAATTTCGCCATTTATCTATACTGCGCTGATAGCTATTAAGTACCAGTGCACCAATACTGTCCATTAAGGACAGCCAGGAAAGACCGGTAAACAGAGTAATACCAATTAAAAACAGGGTTAATAATATAAGCGTTGTGCCGACAAAACTGAACCATTGCTGAAGTTGTTCGGCAATAACACTTCCCAGTATACCACCGGCATAATAGGGCAATTCAATTGCAGGATGCAGAAAATGCATACTCGAAATGGCCGTTCCGGCACAGATAGTCAGGATAAAACCTATGGTACGCAGACTGAAATACCAGCCATGAAAAACCTCCTGTTCATTTCGACCCCGATAGACCAGCCAGCCGCTATAAAGGATCATCAATGGAAACAGGTATCCCAGATAACCAAACAGATACAGTAGAACATCAGCAAACCAGGCACCAAATATACCGCCCATATTGTGCAGTTTACCCGGATCAAATTTTTCAGAAATACTGTGTGACCAGCCGGGATCTGCGGGAGAGTAGGTAAACAGGGAAATAAACAGATACAGACTGATTGCGATAAAAAGGAAAAAAATACTTTCCTTAATACCTCGAATCACATTGGCAGATAATGGCTTTCTGGTTGTGGCAGAGGCCGTTCTGGATTTTGCTTTTTTCTTTATGCCAGCTTTCTTTTTTACCGGTTGCGCCAAAATGTGTTAACTCGTTAAGGTTGCTGCTTTTACTCGTTAAATATTTACTAAATACTTGTTAAAGCTGAAATAAAAAGAATGGTTATAATTATGATTATGATTAATGTGCGCCTATTTTAAAGCAGGATGGATGATTTCTCCAGCATCAATATTAACACCTTTGTGCAATGCCTCAGATAACTCATCCGGAGCATCTGCCAGCTGCAGTAAATAGGGTATCAGACTGGCCGATAAAGACTGTGACGCGGTTCGAGGAACCGCACCGGGCATATTCGTCACTCCAAAATGAGTGACGCCGTGTTTAACAAAAGTGGGCTCTTCATAAGTGGTTGGACGGGTTGTTTCAATACAGCCGCCCTGATCCACAGAAATATCAATAATAACACTGCCCTTCTGCATCCCGGCAACATCCTGCTCACTGACCAGGTGCGGAGCTTTCTGGCCCACCAGCAATACTGCACCAATCAATAAATCGGCATTCTGTATATGCTCTGCAATGGCTGATGGGTAAGGATATAAGGCTGTAACATTATGCCCCAGAGCACGCATCCCGGCCATTTTGTCCCGATTACGATCAAACACAACCACTTCAGCCCCAATACCGGCCGCCAGATGAGCCGCATTGCCCCCTGCCGTACCACCGCCCAGAATCACAACCTTACCCCTGGGGGCCGCTGGCACACCGCCCAGCAGAATCCCTTTACCGTCCATAGAAGAATGCAAAAGATGGGTACCAATCTGTACTGCCAGACGACCGGCAATATCACTCATAGGAGCCAGCAGTGGCAAGTCTCCATTGGCAGTCTGTACGGTTTCAAATCCAATGGCTTTTAAGCCAATATCACACAGCCGCTGTGTCAGTTCCGGCAAAGCCGCCAGGTGCAGATAGGAAAACAGCAGATGGTCTGCTCTTAAAAGTGATAATTCAGGGCCAACCGGTTCTTTTACCTTAACAATAAGCTGCCCGGTATTATACACAGCCTCAGCATCGGGAAGTATTTTCGCACCCATTGCCTCATACTGTTCATTACTATAACCGCTTAACAGGCCTGCACCGGACTGTACAAAAACCTCATGGCCATGATTCACCAGTTGTGAGATCGAATCGGGCACCAGTGCCACCCGCCCCTCACGAGGTTTAATTTCCGTTGGTACTGCAATTTTCATGGTTTTCCACCCTGTTTCGGTTCATTGAATTAATACGCAATTAACACTTGGAATCATTTTAAATGTCCCCATACTTGCTGTATATTACTGTATATGATTTTTCCCTTTTTTCCACTACTCTTTTTTCAGATGGAGTTCATTTATGAGCGATGTTAAACACTGCAAACTTTTAATTCTTGGTTCTGGCCCTGCCGGTTATACGGC
>JALVDE010000221.1 GCA_027009375.1 Gammaproteobacteria bacterium | reverse complement strand
AAACTAACCCAATATATTTAACCCGGCTCTGCTAAAATCCGTTCGCAAAAGTCAGCAAAGCCAAAGTTAAATCAGGCCTACAATATATAATAACCAAGTAAAATAGTCAAGTACTGCCAGAATGATAATACTTACCCACTCCCCAAAAAAGCCCTAAGCTCTTTCTTAACACTTAACACTTAACACTTAACCCTAATTTCATGAAAATGCTAAAATACCCATCCAACTCCCAATCAGGATACCCAATGCCCCAGTTCAACGGCTTTAACCCGCAAGTCATCCAGTTTCTTGAAGACATCAAGCAAAACAATAATAAAAAATGGTTTGATGAACATTATGACTTTTATCAACAGGAAATTCTGGAAGTTTCAAGAGATCTGGTTGAAGCTCTGGGAGGCGCCCTGCAGGAAATTGCTCCGGGTATTAATGTAGTGCCTAAGGTAAATGGTTCAATATACCGGTTTTCCCGTGATGCCCGTTTCAGCAAGGATAAAACGCCTTATAAAACCCATATTTCCTACCTGTTCTGGCAGGGTATGTTAAAGCGAACCCGTTGTCCGGGGTTTTATCTGGCATTCAGGCCGGAATATATTCAGATTGGTGTTGGAATTAACCATTTTACCCCTGAATACCTGCAGGCCTGGCGTGAACAGTGCGCACAAACAGGCAAGGATCAGCAAATATACGATATTATGACAAAGCTGAAACAAAACGGGATTATTATGCATGGAGAGCAGTTAAAACGATTACCCAGGGGCTTTAGCCATAAGAACCCGGATGAACTGATCAATGCGGATTTAATTCGTTATAAGGGCTTAAAATGCTGGTTTCAGATGCCTTTGCCCAAACAGTTATTCAGTGCTGAATTTATCCCCTGGTGTATGCAGTATTATGAACAATTATTACCCCTGTTTAACTGGATGGTTGAAGTCATGTCACATTTTAAAGTAGAAGCAGATTTTTCTGGTCAGCCGTAACCGTAAAACGATTTTTTAAAAAAAGTTGTAAAAATGTCGCAAAAATGGACAGAATCTGTGTGCAGTTCACACAAATTCAAGGCCATGATAAAGTTTACGGATCTATTTCACAAAAAAATACATTTCTGCTGGATTGTTGAACCTGGCCTGATAATATTTGTTTATACAGGCTAATTCACATCCTGGAAAACTAAAATAACAACACTTTTGTATGTATTTCCTACAAGAGCAGCTTGAATGGATATTTAATCTTCTGGCTGTCAATGTTAAAATTACGTTACAGCTCTTTTTAAATAACGCTCTTTACAAAACAAACGATTTATTTTTAGTTTGATGTTCCATCGGTAATGTGTTGTTAAATTTTCTCCATTTCTCGTCAGGGATAAAATAGTGAAAAATTCAGACACAATTATTTCCACCGTTTTACTGATGCTTTTATTACCGGCAGAGAGCGTATGGGCTGAAGAAATTGATCATCAGTATAACCTGGGCATTGATAGCCTTACTTCCGGTGGTCAATTTAGCAGTGCTCTGGATTATGTCGCTGAGTTTGAAAAACAGCATAAACTGACGGTTGATAAGTCAAAGAAAAAAATTAAATTCCCTATTGTTGAGCTGGATATTAATTACCAGGACAAACCTGCGGATGTATTTGCCCCTTACCATAGTTTCAATAAAATTCCCGATCTGCGCATAGATAAAAATACCAGTAAAGAATACCAGACCCGTCTTGAATACCGTTTCGAACATCTGTCTTCTGAAGCTGCGGTTAAATACAGTCCTGATTCCTACGGCATGGGTGAGTATTATAATTACGAGCTGGGTGTGGCTGTACCGGTTAAAAAAATGTTCTCCGTTGAAACCCGCTATGGCTGGAACCAGTTTAAGAACAAGCCTGAAAAGGGCGGTATGAAAGACTATCAGGACTGGAGTGTAGGCGTATCCACTACCTATAAGGGTATGAAGCTAAAAGTGGACTATATTGACATCAACGCCGGTGAAAAATCAGAAGAATGTTCTCAGAACTTCCCCTGCGAAGGTAAAACTGTTTTTAGTATTATTAAAAACTTTTAGCTTATAACCAGTCATTTAAGGGCATAGGCTTACCCAGAAAATAACCCTGTCCGTAAGTAATACCGATTTTTCTTAGTTCATTGACTTCTTCTTCTGTTTCAACGTATTCAGCAACCGTTTCCTGGTTACGTAGCTGACTGATATCATGGGTATAACAGATCATTGTGTGATCAAAGGGGTCACTGAGCATGTCCCGCACAAAACTGCCGTCAATTTTTACCACATTAAATGGAAGGTGTTTCAGGTATTCAAAAGAAGCCATACCGGTACCAAAGTCATCCAGGGCAAAGCCAATACCCCTGTCACGACAGAAATTAATAAAATCCGTTGCCTGGTTCAGGTTGCCTACAGCAGAAGTTTCAGTAATTTCCATTTCCAGGCAGTGCCAGGGAAAATCAAAAGTTTTAATGGCCAGTTTTAATTTTTCCTGAAACTCATGATTATTTAATGTACCGCCCGCAAGATTTAAATGCACAGAGTGCAGACGTTTAAGATGCTCAGGATGTTTGCATACGGTTTCCAGATAATGCCAGAGTACATACATATCGATTTCTACCATCATATGATAGCGTTCAGCGACAGAGAGAAAACTGTCCGGAGCCAGAAACTGATTGTTGCTGCCCCACATACGGATTAATACTTCATAGGATATTTTGTCGTCGGAATATTGTAGCGGCACAATGGTCTGGGCAAAAAGTTCAAAACGTGCCGGCCCCTGTTGCAGAGCATCCTTAATATAACCTGCAATGGCGATTTCATTGTCTTTTTGCTCTTTATCATGATCCTGGGGATCATAAATATGCAGTTTATTTCTACCCAGAGATTTTGCACTGTAAAAAGTAATATCAGCAATATTAATTAATTCATCTAATGTGTACTCAAATGGCTTAAAAAGGACCAGACCAATTGAAGCTGAGATAGTGACTGCATTACCTTCCCAGAAAAATCGAAAATCTTTTAAATCTTCAAGCACCTGTTCAGCAAATTGAATGGCGGTTTCACGTTGAGTATTTTTAAGTAAGAGTAAGAAATCATCGCCGCCAATGCGGCCAACTGAAGTGGTTTCACAGCAATGGTTCTGAAAATAATGAGCAATCATTTTTAATAGTTCATCCCCGGCTGTATGTCCAAGGGAATCATTGATCAGTTTAAACTGGTCAAGATCGATATTGAGCAGAGCGTGATAGTATTTATTCTTCAGTGGTGTTTTTAAAGCGTGAATTATTTCCTGTTCAATGGCATAACGGTTGAATAAACCGGTCAGGCTGTCATGACGGCTGCGATAATCCATTAATGCTGTGGTTTTTTCAATTTTTTCTATCATGGCATTATAGCCACAAAATAAAGTTTGAATCTCATTTTCTGCCTGAGTTTCTACCTTGTTATATTTATTATTATCTACATCATTATGCTCTATGGCATTAGCCAGAGCCTGAAAAGGCAAGGTAAATAAACGACTCATTCGCCATGCAATAATAAGACCAGCAGTCAGTAGTACAGGAAAAATTAATAACAGGGTCAGAAAATGTTCTCTTAAACTGGTCTGATACCGTTCGGGGTTGATGACAATAAGCACCTGGCCAAAAACAAAGTTATCTGCCTGTACCGGCAGCTTTAAGAACAGTCGACCCTCCAGAGAAAAAAACGACTGATCCAGAAGCAGTGTCATGGCTTCTTCTTTACTGATATGTTCAGTATCACCATAACTGAATACCGGCTTATTATTTTCGTTATAGAGAACCAGGGCATCAACTGAGGTAAAACCACTTAAACGAAAGGAAATATCAGAAAAGACATCTGCACCCGGTGAAACCAGAGCACGCAATAGATCATTATTCATTGAACGCCCAAGAGTTTCAGCCTGTTCTATAGCAATATTTCTGCGCTCCTGCTGGTCAAAATAGTTCACCAGGAGCAGAGTACCCAGCTCAACAATAATCAGTAATAAACTCATAAGTACGATAAGCTGGGTACGTATACTGAGTTTTTTCCAGCTAATCTGCAACATAAACAAACAGCTTATTTCTCAATAGGAAGTTTAAAGTCATTGCCCCACTCCCTCCAGGAAGCATCATAATTGGATACATCGTATCCCAGCTCTCGTAAGGCCAGATAATTAGTGGCCGATACTCGGCCTATGGCGCAGTAAATAATAACTTTCTTGTTTTTGGGGATTATATTGTACAGACGATTGAGTTCACTAAGCTGTTTAAGACTGGAAAAACCATTTTCTTTAGCCAGGTTATGTGATGACGGGACATTAATAGCAGTGGGTATATGTCCAAACCGTTGGGCTGTGGATGTTTTTCCTTGATAGGCTGCTTTCGGGCGTGCATCTACAATAACCTGGTTAGTGTTTTTTGTGGCCAGTAAGGTTGTGAATTTGCTGGACAGACGTTTATGATTAATGGTTGCAATATATTGACTGGGTATGACTTCAGGAATTTGTTGTGTAACAGGATAGTGTTGATTAAGCCAGTGATCATAGCCATGATCCAGTACTCTTACCTGTTTTATACCATAGACTTCAAGAACCCAGAACAGGCGGGCAGCATCAGCCAGATCACCGCTGTCATAGACAATAACCGGGCTGTTACTGCTTAAACCAAGTCGGCGAAAAATTTTCTGCATAGCCTGCGGAGAAGTGATTTTACCGTTAACGTGCTTGTTTTCGTAAGTTAAATCCACAGGGAAATTTAAAGCGCCTGGAATATGGCTGATTTTATAATCTTCAAAAGGGCGGCTATCAATAATAATAAAGGAGCTGTTAGTTAACTTTTTACTTAATTCAGAGGGGGATATTCTAAGTTCAGCAGAATAAGCACAGGTATAAAAAGTACCTAAAATCAGTAGAAGAAAAATACGAAAATAAAAAGTCATACTTAAACCTGTTTAAAGAAATCTGGTGCGCAATTGTTTATTGCTGGAATACCCTTTTATAAATATCCCTTTACAAGTATAAAGTATAGACAATATTTCAGAGATTGTTAGCCGACTTAATATGGAACAAATAATACAGTGAGGGGATCACCAGCAGGCTTACCAGCATGGAAAAACTCAGGCCCCAGACAATAACTACGGCCAGGGGCTGAAGCATTTCGGAGCCTTCACCAAAACCAATGGACAGAGGCAGCATACCTACTACGGTAGTTATGCTGGTCATCAAAATCGGTCGCAGTCTTAAACGGGCAGCATGAGTGATGGCCGGTAGCAGAGCCAGACCGCGGTTTCGTTCCAGTTCAATCTGTTCCACCAGGACAATGGCATTATTGACCACAATACCGGCCAGCATAATCAGGCCCAGCCAGACCGGCATGGAAACCGGCAGTTCTCTAAAGTACAGGCCGCCGGCGACACCAATGATCATAAAGGGAATGCCCAGCAGGATCACCAGAGGATTCTTTAAGGACTCATACTGAACCGCCATAACGACAAATACCAGGAAGATGGCCAGAGCAAATAATATCAGACTCATATCACGGCCTTCTTTAATTTCCTTATTGGCACCGCCGTCATACAGATAATAACCTTCGGGCAAGGGGAAATCTTTAAGTGTCTGTTCAATCCGGTTCATTACGCTCAGCAGATCATCATCATTAATCAGGCTGGCCGTCACTTCAACAATACGCTGCTGATTATCCCGTTCAATAACCGAAGGAGAGGCTGAAAACTGCAGCTCGGCCACGTCGTTGATATACACGGGCTGGCCGTTATGATGTTTAATTAGAATGTGTTTTAAGTCATCATTGGACAGGACTTCCGAGCGGGGCAGGCGCAGACGGATATTGTATTCCCGGTCGCCTTCAATATAATCAGATACCACAATACCGTCCAGTGCCACCTTTAAGGCATGGCCTATGTCACTGGCATTAACACCCAGATCGGCAGCCCGTTTGCGGCGGATCTTTATTTTTAACTCCTTATGGGTTTCCTCGTAGGTCTGCTTCAGGTTTCTTAAGCCGGGTACAGAGCGGAGTTTATCGACCAGCTGGTTGCCGATATCATTGAGTACCTGCAGATTTTCACCCTGTACTCTCAGGCTTATTTTTTCATCGCTTTTACCCAGGCGGACACCGCGCACACCGCGTACAAACATCCGTGTCTTAATGCCCACCAGGTTCAGTTTATTGATTTTGGGTTTGATCATAGCGATCCACTGCTGGGCACTCAGGCTGCGCTGTGAGGATGGCAGCAGCTGGATCTTAATGGAACTGCTGTTGCTGCTTTCACGTTGTGAACGGCCAAAGATACTGCCGCCAATGGTACTAAAAACGGTAACGACATTCTTATCATCCAGCAACAGGTTTTCAATTTTATTGACCACGTCATCCATTTCATCCAGGCGCATGCCTGGTTCACCGGATATGCTCAGATAAATTCGACCTTCATCAATTTGCGGCAGAAAGATCTGTTTTTCATTGATAATATACTGGCCGCTGAAATATAAGGCCGGTATTAAAATAATAAAGGGCAGCCAGGAATGGCGCACGATAAACCTTACACTGCGTTCATAACAGTCGGCAATAAAAGTAAACAGGCGCAAGGGTCGGCGATCTTTAACGGGTTTTAAACGGGCTGCAAGACTTGGTACCAGGGTGAGTGATACCAGCATGGAGGAAATAATGGCCGCCGAAATGGTAATAATCAGTTCCTGAAATAACAGCCCCACCAGACCGCCCATAAACAAAAAGGGAAGTACCGCAGCCAGATTGGTGCTGGTAGAAGCCACAATGGCGCTGTTTACCTCATTGGCGGCTAATAGTGCAGAGGTGGTATTATTTTCTGATTTCTGTAATGACTGCTGTTGATGCCGGGAAATATTTTCCAGCATGACAATCGTACTGTCTACCAGCATACCAATGCCCAGAGCCAGACCGCCCAGGGTCATAATATTCAGAGTCAGTCCGGTGACTTCCATAATTATAAAGGTAATAACAATGGCCAGTGGAATAGCGCTGCCGATAATGAGGGTACGGCGTAAATCACCCAGAAAAAGATACACCACCAGCATGGCCAGGATGGCACCGGAAAGGGCTGCACGGGCGGCATTATTTAATGCATGTTTAATAAATACCGCCTGATCATCCACAGCCGTAATATCAATATCTTTGGGTACTAACTGATCGTTCTGTAACTGGGTAATGCGCTGGTGTACGGCATCCACAACTTTAATGGTATTGGCCTGGGGCTGCTTCTGTACAGAAAGCTTAACCCCTTCCATACCGTTGAGCCGGATACGTACCCGTTCATCTTCATGGGTGTCCAGAACCGTTGCGACTTCATCCAGTTTGACGGTATCTTCTATACGCCGGCTGGCTGAGCCGGAAAGGGGTAATTGCCTTAATTCCTGCAGTGATTCAAAACGGGCTTCAGTGCGGGTGCTTAATTCATCGGAGGCGGTATAGATGCGTCCGGCGGCAATGTCCTGGTTTTCTGTTTCCAGAATGGTTTCCAGATCTTTAAAACTTAAATGATGTGAGGCCAGGCGCTGCTGATCCACCAGCACCTGAATTTCCCGTACCAGACCGCCGCCCACTTCCGTGGAGGCGACACCGGGCAGGTTAATAAACCATTTGCTGAGCTGATAATCGACATAGCTTCTCAAATCTACCGGTGAGCGGCGGCTGGAGCTGACAATAAATTCAATAACCGGGATCTGGGACGGATCACGTTTGTAAATAATGGGCGGTTCAATACTATCGGGTAAGAATCGTTTGGCCCGATCCAGACGGTTACTGGCATCACGCAGGGCAATGTCAATATCGGTACCATAGGGGAAGCTTAAATCAACTGAGCTGCGGCTTTCTGTAGTACGGGACTGTACTGAAATGGCACCTTCAGTAATGGCCAGCTGTTCTTCCAGCTGGCGGGTCACCTTGTCTTCCATAATGGTCGCCGGAACACCGGGATCTACAACCCGAACCCGGACATCGGGGTAAATAATATCCGGTAACAGGTTTACGCCCAGACGCTGGTACATAAAAATGCCCAGCACCAGCAGAGCCAGGGCAATCATATTGACGCCAATGGGATGGCGTATTGACCAGGCTGCGATATTGCCGGTGGTTTGTAAGGGCTTCAGCGGTCGCTTCATAGAGGATTAACTTTCCTGCCGGGGCGTAAGCCGAACAGACCCTTTGTGATCACGGTATCACCTTCTTTCAGGCCTTCCAGTACTTCAATCAGCAGCGGGTATTTTTTCCCGGTACGGATATTCCTGCGTTCCACCGTCTGATCGGTCCTGAGAAGATAAACCCAGGCACCTTTCTGATCATAGCGAACAGCCGATACCGGGATCACCAGGACATCTTCTTTAGGGGTAAATAAATGAATACGGGCCAGCTGACCGGGTTTGGCACCTTCAGGCACCGGGTTAAGACTGGCTTCAATGGTTCCCTTGCGGGTATCGGGGTTAATTTGCGGGTAAATGCGTAATACTTTGCCGTTCCAGACCGTTGTTCCCAGGGCATCAATAATAAAATGAATACTGTCACCCTGCTGGATACGGCTTAAATAAAGTTCAGATACCGCTACTTTAACAATCAGGGCAGAGGTGTCAATCAGGCTTAAAAAATGGGTATGCAGGGGCAGTACATCACCGGGTTCAGCCTTGCGTTCACTGATAATACCATCCCAGGGTGCGTTAATACGGGTATAGCTGAGGCGTTTTTTCTGTAAATTAAATTCTGCAGTATCCAGCAGTACCTTCGTTTTAGCGCGGGTCAGCAGTTCTTTGGAGGTCAGATTGCTGCGCGCCAGTTTTTCCAGGCGGGTATAATCGAGTTTGGACTGTTTTAAAGTAGCTTCTGCCTTATTGTACTCGGCCCGGACAATGGTATCATCCAGGCGGGCCAGCAGTTGCCCTTTTTTTACCCGATCCCCTTCCCGAAAGGGCAGTTCCACTAACAGTCCCTGAACCTGATTGTAAAAGCGTACCGTACGTACCGGTTCCAGGGTGCCGGTTACTATAATTTTATGGTTAAGCGGTTCCCGTTTAGCCTGGGTGACTTCTACATTGGGCAGAGTCTTGCTGTGTTTTTTGCTGGCAGGCAGCTGCTCATCACAGCCGGTTAACAGCAGAATAGTTAACAGGCTTAAAATAAGACCAAAAGCGTAAAAAGTTCGAGGGGTGTTTATTACCGTCATATTATTCTTTTTTATTAATGGGCGGAAATTTGAAGCGTATTGGAGCTATTACCTTTTATCTCTGAATTGATTAGAATACCCGCTTTCTGTCTGATAAAGCAATACTATGGCTATACGTACCCGTTATACCGATGCTCCGCATAAAAATCGTCACGACCTGGCGAATCTTCGGCGTATTGTACCATTTTTATGGGAATATAAAGGCCGGGTTATTATTGCCCTGAGTTTTCTTATTCTGGCCAAAGTGGCTACGGTCGGTGTGCCGCTGGTGTTAAAGCAGATTGTGGATGCGCTGGATCCCCGTTCTCTGCAACTGGTGCTGCCAGTTACTCTGCTGCTGGCCTATGGTGCGCTGCGCCTGGCCAATGTACTGTTCAGTGAACTGCGTGACACGATTTTTGCACGGGTTCGTTACCATGCTATGCGCAAGCTCTCACGCAAGGTGCTCAGTCACCTGTATTCACTGTCCCTGCAGTTTCATCTGGAACGCAGAACCGGCGGTATTTCCAGAGATCTGGAGCGGGGTACCCGGGCGGTTTCCAGTATTATGAACTATCTGGTATTTAATATTATCCCCACTATTGCTGAATTCTCTCTGGTAGCGGTTTTACTGCTGGGCGATTACGATATCCGGTTTACCATCGTTACCTTCAGCACTGTTCTGGTATATATAGTGTTTACCCTGTCAGTGACCAACTGGCGCATGCATATCCGCCACCGCATGAACCGTCTGGATTCACAGGCAAATTCCATGGCTGTGGACGGGCTGATCAATTATGAAACGGTTAAGTATTTTAATAATGATAATTATGAGCTGGATCGTTATGACCAAACCCTGAATGAATGGGAAGATTCGGCGGTAAAAAGCCAGGCATCCATGTCGCTGCTTAATTTTGGTCAGGGCAGTATTATTGCCATTGGTGTGACCCTGATGATGTTTCTGGCGACTCAGGGCGTTGTGGATGGTGAAATGACTATCGGTGACCTGGTGCTGGTAAATGCCCTGATGCTGCAATTGTTTATCCCGCTGAACTTTTTAGGCATTATCTACCGCTCCATGATGCATTCGCTGGCGGATATTGACCTGATGTTTGGTCTGCTGGATAAAAAAAGTGATGTTGTGGATGCACCGGATGCCGGCGAACTGACCGTCAGTGAAGGTGTTGTTCAGTTTGACAGGGTCAATTTTGGTTACCAGACAGAACGGCAGATCCTGCATGATGTCAGTTTTACTATTCCGGCTGGCAAAAAGCTGGCTATTGTCGGCCCCTCGGGTGCCGGTAAATCGACTATTTCACGATTATTATTTCGTTTTTATGATGTCAGCAGTGGCCGGATCACCATTGACGGACAGGATATCAGCAAGGTCACTCAAACCAGCCTGCGTCGGGCGGTGGGCATTGTGCCGCAGGATACGGTGCTGTTTAATGAAAGTATTTACCATAATATTGTTTATGCCCATCCTGATGCAAGCCGGGAAGACGTTTACAGAGCGGCCAGAATGGCCAATATTCATGATTTTATTATGCAGCTGCCCTCCGGTTATGACACCATTGTGGGAGAGCGTGGGCTTAAACTGTCCGGCGGAGAAAAACAGCGGGTGGCGATTGCCCGGGTTATTTTAAAAAATCCGGCCATTCTGATTTTTGATGAAGCCACCTCGTCTCTGGATTCGCACTCGGAACAGCTGATTTTATCGGCTCTTAATGAGGTGGCTCAGCAGCATACCACGCTGGTGATTGCCCATCGTCTGTCCACTATTGCTGATGCCGATAATATCCTGGTACTGGAACAGGGGCGGGTGAAGGAGCAGGGCACCCATCAGCAATTGCTGGCACAGCAGGGCCTGTATTATACTTTATGGAATCTGCAATTACAGGAAAAAGACCAAACTCATGAATAAACAATTGCTTGCGGTAGTAGAGCAGGGTGGTTACCCGGATTTTACAGCGCTTTATGAATCATTAGGCTATCGAGTGGAAACTGTCAGTACACCGCGT
>JALVDE010000220.1 GCA_027009375.1 Gammaproteobacteria bacterium | reverse complement strand
CCGCTTCCGGCTTTTTAAATATTATCGGCGGCTGTTGCGGCACCACGCCGGATACCATTCGAGCTATTAAGGCCGCCGTTGAAAAACACCCGCCGAGAAAAGCACCGGAAGATGATCACCAGCTACGCCTGTCCGGTCAGGAAGCCTTTAATATTAATGACGATTCCCTGTTTGTTAATGTGGGTGAACGGACCAATGTCACCGGTTCGGCCAAATTTCTGCGCCTGATTAAGGAAGAAAACTACGAAGAAGCCATTTCAGTTGCTCAGGAGCAGATTGAAAACGGTGCCCAGATCATAGACATCAATATGGACGAAGCCATGCTGGACGGCAAGGCGGCCATGGTTCGTTTTCTTAATCTGATTGCTGCCGAACCGGAAATTGCCAAAGTCCCCATTATGGTGGATTCCTCCAAGTGGGAGGTCATTGAAGCCGGTCTGAAATGCATACAGGGCAAGGGTATTGTTAACTCCATCAGCCTCAAGGAAGGCAAGGAGAAGTTTGTCGAACACGCCCGGCTGATCCGCCGTTACGGCGCTGCCGCTATTGTCATGGCCTTTGATGAAGACGGTCAGGCTGATACCCAGCAACGTAAGGTGGACATCTGTACCCGTTCTTATGAAATCCTCACTCAGGAAGTCGGATTTCCACCGGAAGATATTATTTTTGACCCCAATATCTTTGCTGTGGCCACCGGTATTGAAGAGCATAATAACTACGGCGTGGACTTTATTGAAGCCACTCGTATCATTAAACAGACTCTACCCTATGCCAAAGTATCCGGCGGGGTATCCAATGTATCCTTCTCATTTCGTGGTAATAACCCCGTTCGGGAAGCCATTCACGCGGTCTTTTTATACCATGCTATTCAGGCCGGTATGGATATGGGCATTGTTAATGCCGGACAGCTGGCCATTTATGATGATATTCCCAAAGAATTAAGGGATCGGGTTGAGGACGTGGTCTTAAACCGCAGTCCCGATGCCACCGATGCCCTGCTGGAGATTGCTGAAAAATATCGCGGTGAAGCGATTGGCGGCGGTAGCAGCGGCCCGGATACCCAGTGGCGTGAATTACCGGTAGCCGAGCGCTTAAGCTACGCCCTGGTCAAAGGCATTACCAGCCATATTGAAGAAGACACTGAAGAAGCCCGGCAGATGTTTGCAGAGCCCATTGAAGTCATTGAAGGTCCCCTGATGGACGGTATGAATGAAGTGGGCGACCTGTTTGGCAGCGGTAAAATGTTTCTGCCCCAGGTGGTTAAGTCTGCCCGGGTCATGAAAAAGTCCGTGGCTTACTTAATGCCCTATATTGAAGCCCTGAAAGAAAAGAACCGCCAGGCCGGCGATACTTCGGACATGACCACCAATGGCAAGATCCTGATGGCCACCGTTAAGGGTGATGTTCACGATATCGGTAAAAACATTGTCGGGGTGGTGCTGCAGTGTAATAATTTTGAAGTGATTGATATGGGCGTAATGGTGCCTACAGCGGATATTTTACAGAAAGCCAAAGACGAAAATGTGGATATTATCGGTCTGTCCGGCCTGATCACCCCGTCTCTGGATGAAATGGTGCATATAGCCAAAGAAATGCAGCGCCAGGGCTTTACTACCCCCATTATTCTGGGCGGCGCCACCACCTCCAGCATCCATACCGCAGTTAAAATTGCACCGGAATATGAACATGCCGTGATCCATGTCAGTGATGCCTCCCGTGCTGTAGGTGTCAGCCAGAGCCTGTTATCCGATACTCTGAAGGACGATTATATTAAATCGGTAGCCGATGAATACCAGGCCATTCGTGATGCCCGGGCTAAAAAAGGCACCAAAACCAACCAGGTACCTATTGCTCAGGCTCGTGCCAATAAACCTCCCTTTGACTGGTCTGGCAACTATCAGCCGACTAAACCCACATTTTTTGGTACCCGGGAAATTATTGACTACCCTTTAAGTGAATTAAAAGAGCGCATAGACTGGGGACCTTTTTTCCAGACCTGGGAGCTCAAGGGACGTTTCCCGGCCATTCTGGATAATGAAACCTATGGCCCGGAAGCCCGCAAGGTCTATCACGATGCCCAGGAAATGCTGGACAGAATTATCAGTGAAAAGTGGCTGCAGGCCAATGCCATTATCGGCTTTTACCCGGCCAATACGGTCAATGATGATGATGTTGAACTTTATACCGATGATGAACGCAAGCAGGTATTAACTACTTTCCATTTCCTGCGTCAGCAGATGAAACAGCCAAAGGGACGCTACAACCAGTGCCTGGCGGATTTTGTTGCCCCTAAAGACAGCGGCATTAAAGATTATCTGGGTACTTTTGCCGTCACCACCGGTATTGGTATTGAAAAACATTTGCTGGAATTTGAAAAAGAGCATGATGATTACCGTTCCATTATGCTTAAATCCCTGGCCGATCGGCTGGCCGAAGCCTTTGCTGAGAAATTGCATGAACGGGTACGGAAACAGTACTGGGGCTATGCCGCCGATGAAACCCTGGATAATGAAGCCCTGATCCAGGAAAAATACCAGGGGATCCGCCCGGCACCCGGTTATCCGGCCTGTCCTGATCATACCGAAAAAGGCATACTCTGGGATTTAATGGATATTAAAGACAAGGTCGGTATTGAGCTGACTGAAAGTTATGCCATGATGCCGGCGGCAGCTGTTTCCGGGATGTATTTTTCTCATCCTGAATCAAAATATTTCGGCACCGGAAAAATCCATAAGGATCAGGTCGAGGATTATGCCCGCCGTAAAGGCATGACTCTGGAACAGGCCGAACGCTGGTTATCCCCGGTGCTGGGCTATTAGCATTACCAGAAACAGTTAATACCGGGTATTAACCTTGCCTGTGTTTGGTGCAGTATATTAACGCTCTCAGGGAAAAACCAATGAGTACTCTGTATTATATCCATGATCCCATGTGCAGCTGGTGTTACGCCTTTAAACCGGTTTATCAGGCACTGCTAAAGCAACTGCCGGATTCTGTTTCCAGTGTCAGTCTACTGGGCGGACTGGCTCCGGATACTGACCAGCCCATGCCCCTGGAGATGCAGCAGCAGTTAAAAGCCACCTGGCAGCGAATTGAGCAGCAAGTACCCGGCATCCACTTTAAT
>JALVDE010000219.1 GCA_027009375.1 Gammaproteobacteria bacterium | reverse complement strand
GACAGGGTGCGACAACTGGGTGAGCAGGTGATAAGAAATTATGACCCCTGTATTTCCTGTGCCACGCATTTTCTCAAGCTTAAAATTCATGCCTGATGACCGGATGATTAACACTCTGGTCATTGGACTGGGCTCTTATTATGGACATGATGTATCAGGTCTTGAACTGATACCGGCACTTAAAAATAAATTTTCACAATACCCTCAATTATATTTTTATATTACCAATAATCCTCAGGATATCCTGGTATTAACAGAAAAGCTTAAACAACAAAATCTCAAACAGCTGATCATTCTGGATGCACTGCCGGAAAATACACCAGTGTGTGAAATCACACACTATAGTCATGAGCAACTGCAGAATATAAGCTCAGCAGTTTCGGATCATAGTGTCAGCCTTTATGAAGTGCTTGAAATGGT
The DNA here is from genome assembly GCA_027009375.1 of Gammaproteobacteria bacterium. Classification (GTDB taxonomy): domain Bacteria; phylum Pseudomonadota; class Gammaproteobacteria; order GRL18; family GRL18; genus JANELJ01. The sequence goes on along the minus strand of JALVDE010000219.1, from coordinate 2,716 downwards.
TAAACTGCTTTATTTCCCAGACCTCAAAATTTCCATTCTGGGCCTTCCGGACAGACCTTTTCCCCAAATTCTTCAGCAAAGCGTTGCTTTGTTAAAGCAACTTGCATACAGCGTATAAAAAAGTTGTAAAAGTGTGTGAGATAACACAGTTATTGTGTTATCTCACACACTTTTTATTGATTAAAATAAATATTTTTATCCGATTAAAATCTAAGTAATTGATAAACCATAAGTCATTAAATATGGTCTGTTAATTGCTATAGGGATAAGGTTGTGAGTTTTTAATTATGAATAATAACCAATAACCTTAATCGCGGTAAATGTAATGAAACATAATCAATTTGCTAAAAATACTATTCCTCTGATAACTCTTTCAGTTATGTCGGCTCTGGCGGCTATGCAGGTCAAAGCGGAAGAGATCCCGGCTATTACTATTGAAGCCACCAAAATTGCCGATGTCAGCGGCGAAGAAGTTAAATCGGCTGATCTGGCGGAAGCCCTGAGTAGACGGACGCCCAATATATCCATTATCCGCCGCAGCGGGATTGCCAATGATATTATTCTAAGAGGGCAGAATAAGGATAATATTAATGTCTTATACGATGATGCCAAGATTTACGGTGCCTGTCCTAATCGTATGGATACCCCGATTTCTCATATCCTGACCAATAATATTGACAGCATTGAAATTATTGAAGGACCTTATGATGTGGAAAACTTCGGTACCTTAAGCGGTGCCGTAAAAGTCACCAGTAAAAAACCGGAAAAAGATCTGCATGGTGAAGTCAGTGTCAACTTCGGCCGCTGGAATTATGAGCGTCAGGCCATGACATTTACCGGTGGCAATGATCAGGTTCGTGGTCTGGTCACTTTATCCAATGAATCCAGTGGTCAGTATCGAGATGGTAATGGTGATGATTTTGCTGAGCAGATGGATAAGCAGGGGGTATCTGCAGGGACAAAATATAAAAATGAATACCGTAATATGGATGCCTATGAAAAGAAGACCTTTATGGGTAAGTTTTATTTCAATCTCATTGAAAACCATGAAATGGGGATCAGCTATACAGCAAACCGTAGTGATGATATTTTATACCCGTCGGGAAAAATGGATGCGTTGTATGATGACTCCAATATATTAAATATGGATTATACCATTTCTAATCTGGGTGAATATTCAAAGAAGTTATATTTTCAGTACTATGATTCAGATGTAGAACATCCTATGTCAACCTATTACAGAAATTCTTCCAAAGCGGGTTCAGCAAAAGAGTTGATCAGCAAACTGGAAACCCGGATGCAGGGTTTTAAAGTAAAAAATACCTTCGATATTGATCCAACTATGGAAATGACTATTGGTCTGGATACCAGTTTGAGAAACTGGGATGGGAAATATACAGGTTATCGTATGGGGATGGTTGATATAACCGGTCTGATCAGTATTGATGATGTAGATACTAAAAATAAAGCGATATTTGCAGAGCTGGAAAAGCGTTATAGTGATTTTACCCTGAATTTTGGTGCTCGTTATGATGACACTAATATAGATCCGGATGGTAATGACCGAGATAATGACTATGACTCATTCAGCGGTTTTGCTAATGCAACCTGGCAATACAGTAATGTAACAACCTTTTTTGGAGGCATTGGCAAGTCTTCACGTGTTCCGGATGCCCGGGAATTGTACTGGGTTGGACCAACCGGTGCACAGGGCGGTACTCCTGATCTGGATGAAACAACTAATTATGAAATCGATCTGGGTATGGAAAATAACTTTCAGAATCTGACTATAAAAACTAAAGCTTTCTATAGTAAGTTAAAGGATTACATATATTTTAATGCCAGTAAAGCCACCAATAATTTTGAAAATATTGATGCCCATATCTATGGTTTTGATATTACCGGTGTCTATTCCTTTACCGATAATATCTATATGGATTTTGGTCTGGCTTATCAGCGTGGTAAAAAAGATGATTCTTTATCCGGTGCAAACCAGAACGATGATGATCTGGCCAATATTACACCCACTAAATTAAACCTGGGTCTGAACTATGACTATTACACTAGCGATATGAGCGGTACTGCACGGGTTGAGTTTATTGGTACCGACACCTGGGATAATTATGATGCAGATAATGGAGAACAGAAGTTATCTGGCTGGGGTGTAATGAATATGAAAGTAACGCATAACCTGACCCGTAATTTTGAAGTCACGGGTGGTATTGATAATGTCTTTGATAAAACCTATGCCATTAATAATACCTATAAGGATCTGACATTGCTGACTTCAGGTGGTGGTGACGTTATGCTGCTTAATGAGCCAGGTCGTTATTATTATATTAATGCGGCACTAAAATTCTAAAGCAGAGTGTTGTCCGGCAGGGGAGTATTTTAATCTCCCCTGCATTATATTCTTACCAGATATAAAACATAATATACCAGCTTAATCCTACCGGTATTGTTCCCACTATTATAATTAGTCCGCCCTGAATAAAACATAGTACATTGATTTATAAGGAAATATAGATTAATTACGGCTGTTAAATTTGCAAGATTTTGGTAAAATAAGCCTTATTAACTTGCAAATTTCCAGACCAAAATGAAGCCAAAGAAACAGCCAAAAATACCTCAGGAAGACCTGTTCAGGATGCGTCTTGAAAACATGCTGGACTTAAATCATGAGTTGATTAAGTTATCAAAACACATAGACTGGGAA
>JALVDE010000218.1 GCA_027009375.1 Gammaproteobacteria bacterium | reverse complement strand
CCTTTGACGCTGATACGTATTTTCTGATTCTGAGCATAGATTAATACCGGTTCTTTTTTATGTACCAGGTATGCTTCCTGAAGCATGGAACTGTTTATTACCCTGTCCGGGCGAATGCTTCTTCTGGCCTGTCGGCCAACCACATCCTTTAAGTCACTGAAATACTTCTGATTCTGGTTAGTTATTACCCGTTCGGTCAGTTTTAATTTGTCCTGGGTAATTATTTCACCACGGGTAATGGTGGTGCGGCTGACCAGCATTTTCTGTAACAGAGTGGTTTTTACCGGAATATAGATATTCCAGGCTACCGGAGCATCACAGCGCACATTGATAGTCCAGTGACTGGATATATTCCGGTTCATAGAAGAGCGGACCTGTAAAGCTTCAGAGCATTCTCTAAAACGAATTCGGGAATCCAGCTTGCCGGCTTTAATATCCTGAATTTTTATCCCTTCGGGGATTTGTGAGCGAACATACTCAACGGCTGCAGAGCGGATGGATTCATGTGACTGCAAAGGCTTATTAATACTGGCTTGCGTTGCTGCAAATAATGGCGTACTAAGCATTGTTAAGAGAGCCATCAGCGTTAAGAAAGCCATCAGTGAAACTGGAAAGGCGATTAGGGTAATGATATTGTAAAATAATCCCATAAAACCCGTGCTGCTAAAACAGCTATGTAAGGACGTATTGCAAGGTTTTGTAAGTGTCATTTTTTTGTCTTTATATAGAAAACAGGGACTTTTTTATAAGCATTCATAATAAAATATGCAAATATTAAGCCAGAAACTATTAATGGAAAGTGACTATAAATATGGCAGAAAAACTTAAATGGGCTATATTTTTTATTAAGCTATAAATCACTAAAACTTAAACTTTTTTTAATAGATGCCGTTAAGTTAAACAGGGTATTGTAAAAACCCATTAAGGATATTCATAACAGGGGGATAAAATGGCTGCGTCATTTTCTTTAGGTAAACCAAGCATATTAAAGAATCTATTCTTTGCATTTATTGCATTCGGATTAATTATCGGTGCTATTTTTCCAGTGTGGGCTAATTTGTTTGTTAACTGGAAGGAAGGCATGCTGTTCTGGTTTACGGTTTCCTGTATTGTGGCTGGTATCAGTATTGGTTTAACCAATTACCTGTTGATGAAAATGATCCTGCTTAAACGCCTGCAATGCATTTCATCGACAGCCAATGCCATCAGTAAAAATGATCTGACCCGTCAGCTTGATGTAAACAGCCATGATATGGTTGGAGATATTGCTAATAGCTTTAATGAAATGACTGAAAATCTGCGTACCATTGTGCGCCAGATTATGGATGTCAGTCAGCGCCTGTCAAGCACCTGCAGTTCTATGAATGAGGTATCTGAACAGACACAAAATAAAATTGATCAGCAAAAACAGCAGACTGAGCGGGTGGCTGAGGCTATCAGCAGTATGTCGCTCAAGGTTCAGGAGATGGCAAATAATGCCAGTGAAGCTTCCAGTGCAGTGGCCAATGCCAGTGATGAAACCGAGAAAGGTCAACAGGAAGTTAATTCAACCATCAGTTCAATAACCAGCCTGGCACGTAATGTGGATACAACTTCTGATGCTCTGGCAAAACTGGCCAGAGACAGTGAAAATATTGGTACCGTTATTGATGTGATTAAAAGCATTGCGGAACAGACCAATCTGCTGGCTTTAAATGCGGCTATTGAAGCAGCACGGGCCGGTGAACAGGGCAGGGGCTTTGCTGTAGTGGCTGATGAAGTACGCACTCTGGCCAGCCGTACTCAGGAATCCACCAAGGAAATTGAAGAAATGATTGAGCATCTGCAACAGGCTTCAAACCAGGCGGTAAGTGTCATGAGTGAAGGCAGGGAACAGGCTCAGCACAGTGTATCCCAGGCTTCTCTTGCCGGAAAGTCTCTGTCTACTATTTCATCCGCAGTTGCCATGATTGCAGAGATGAATGTCAAAATTGCGGATCTGGCCACTGAACAGACTCGTTCAACGGAAGAAGTTAATAATAATGTTAATATGATAAATGAGGTTGCTCAGAGCATTGTGACCGGTTCTGAAGTCGTCACAAGTTCCAGTCATGAAGTTGACAGCCTGGTTAAAGAAATGGACAATCTGGTCAGTAAATTTTCAGTATAAACAGACCTGGAAAAGAGCTTAGGACATACAGCCCTTTTTATTATGTTCAAAGGATTCACCTATAAGTTCTTTAAGTTTTTCCGGCTGAACCAGGGTAATCGTCTCATCTTCAATATTGATCAGGCCTTCCTTTCTGAGTTTGGACAGTATACGGGAAAAAGTTTCCGGAGTAATGGACAGCCGGGAAGCAATCATGGACTTGGTTGCTGTCAGCTTAACCGTAGGCTGTTCCTGTAAGTCATTGATATGACCTAATAAATAACTGATTAAACGGTGTTTGGCATTAAATATGGTCAGTTCACTGATTTCTGTCAGCAGACCTTTCAGGCGGGTACTCATATCCGCCATCATGGCAAAACAAAGGGTATTGGAATTCTGCAACTCTTCAATAAAAGCCGCATTATCAAAATAAAATAACTCAGTATCTGTGGTTGCCCTGGCATTAACCGGGTAACGATTGCCTTCCATAAACATAACGGCTTCGGCAAATGTTTGCCCCGGACCAATAATATCCACAACTTTCTCATTACCCTCAGGAGAGGTCTGAAAGAGCATGATCTGACCATTACGTACCAGAAAAAACCGGGAAGCCGGATCACCCTGATCAAACAGGATTTCATTCCTGCGTAAAGACATAAGATTAGACTGGCTTAAAATATTATTAAAAGCATCGTCCGGAAGACGACGAAACAGATAATGCTGACGCAATTCCTGCTGAAATAGTTTGCTGATACTCAAGCGTATAAATTCCTGTCGGTGTGTCGGGGTGTTTTTTTATTTGATTAAGTAGACACAGTTGTAAGTGACGGAAATTATAATGGAGTGGGGGGGAAAAATAAAGAAGCGTTCAGCGTTCAGCGTTCAGAAAGAGCAGGAACAGATTTGCTTTTGCTCTTTCTGAACGCTGAACGCTGCTCTTAGGCTGTCGCTTCCTCACCCTTAACAAAGAAGCTATAGATATAAATCAGCAGCCCAATCAGGAACACAACACCAGCTACTTCACGCATCATATA
>JALVDE010000217.1 GCA_027009375.1 Gammaproteobacteria bacterium | reverse complement strand
GGATTTACAGGGTTTTGAAAACATGGATGTTTTCACAAAGCGATACATGGACGTACTTGAGCGCCCCTGGAAATCCAGTACCTGCAGACAGTCACGGTCAGGTACACTGAATATTTACTATAAATTAAGGAACTGAAATGGCAAGTTATTCTGGTCACCTGCGTAAAATGCAGGTGCAATACAACGGTCCTGATACGCCGGTTGAATACTTTTTAAATTTATATGATGAGCAGGGGCTGCTCAGTCATGGGAAAATTGAACTGAATCCATTACTGGGTAAAAAGCTGTCTTTTCATTATAAACAGGAAATTCATTGTGTGGCCTGTTCCCGTAAAACCAGTAAGAGTTTTAATCAGGGGCATTGCTATCCCTGCTTTACCCGCCTGGCTTCCTGTGACAAATGTATTATGAGTCCGGAAAAATGCCATTATGATCAGGGCACCTGTCGAGAGCCTCAATGGGGGCTGGATAATTGTATGCAGAAGCACTTTGTCTATCTGGCCAATTCATCAGGGATCAAGGTGGGTATCACCCGCGGCAGTCAGATCCCGACACGCTGGGTGGATCAGGGGGCAGTTCAGGCATTACCGGTGTTTCAGGTCAGTACCCGTTATTATTCCGGCCTGGTGGAGGTATTATACAAACAGCAGGTTTCAGACCGCACTCAATGGCAGAGAATGCTGAAGGGACCGGCAGAACCCATTGATTTAAAACAGAAACAGGCAGAACTCTATCAATTATTAGCCCCCCAGGTCGATGAATTGATTGCCGGTCTGGGAGATATTCCGGAAGATGCTATTGTGCATCTGGATAATAATGAAATGGTGGAAATTCAGTACCCGGTACTGGAATATCCGACCAAGGTTAAATCTTTTAATCTGGATAAACAGCCCTTTTTTGAAGGGGTGTTACTGGGTATTAAAGGACAGTACCTGATCCTGGATACGGGGGTGATTAATATCCGTAAGTTTTCCGGGTATCACATTGAGCTCGAAACAGAATAGGCCTTCTTCAGTCCAGGAGTACTGGAATCGTACCCACACTTCCATGGAAATCAATCAGACTGCCGCAGACTTAGGACGAATATGCTCCCTGATGGTCTTAACCAGCCCGGCGCTGTCCAGACCATAATCATGATGTATTTCCTGCTGGGTTCCGTGTTCCGGGAATTCATCCGGCAGACCCAGATTCAGTACCGGGCATACCGAACCCTGACCCGCTAATACTTCATTGACTGCACTACCGGCTCCGCCCATAACTGCATTGTCCTCCAGGGTAATCAGTAAATCACTGTTCTGTGCCTGCTGCAGGGCAATCTGATTATCCAGCGGTTTGATAAAACGCATATTAATAATTTTCAGGCAAAACTCATTTTTAAGTGCTTCCGCCGCACTCAGAGCTTCGCTCAATAATGTGCCGAAACTCAGAATACTGATAACCGGTACTAATTTTAGCTCTGCTGCAGAAAAATCGCTCTGGTTATCATAGACCATAATACCTTTGCCCGGTTCCAGCGGTTGCGGCAGCTGTTCGGTAATGGCCTGACCAACCCCTTTACCGCGTGGATAACGTACTGCAGCCGGTGAATCCATGGCAAAGGCAAAATCCAGCATATGATAACTTTCATTTTCATTGGCCGGCGCCATAATAGTCATATTGGGGATGCAACGCATAAAACTGAGATCAAAACTGCCGGTATGGGTAGCACCGTCAGCACCCACAATACCGCCCCGATCAATGGCAAAAACTACCGGCAGGTTCTGCAGTGCCACATCGTGAATGAGCTGGTCATAAGCACGCTGTAAAAAACTGGAATAGATGGCGACAACCGGTTTCAGTCCATCACAGGCCATGCCGGCCGCCAGGGTGACACTATGCTGCTCGGCAATACCAACATCATAATATCGTTCACTGAACTGCTCCGAAAACTCAACCAGCCCGGAACCCTCGCGCATGGCGGGAGTAATACCGATAAGCCGTTCATCTTTAGCCGCGGCATCCAGAATCCAGCGGCTGAATACTTCGGTGTAGGTCAGTGCATCGGAAGCAGAGGTACTGACCTTGCCGTTGGTATAAAAGCCCGGAGCTGCGGCATGGTATTCGGTAGGCTCATTTTCAGCGGCTTCAAAGCCCTTACCCTTCTGGGTGACAATATGTAAAAACTGCGGACCGGAAAGTTCCCTGATATTACTTAAAGTGGTTAGCAGAGTAGGAATATCATGCCCGTCAATGGGACCAATATAGTTAAAACCCAGTTCTTCAAACAGGGTTCCGGGCACGATCATGCCCTTCATATGTTCTTCTGCCCGACGTGCCAGTTCCCATACGGAGGGCATGGATCCCAGAACTTTTTTGGAATTGGATTTTACTGTCGAGTAAAACTTGCCGGACAGAACCTTGGCAAAATAGTTGGACAGGCCGCCGACATTGGGTGAAATGGACATATCATTGTCATTCAGAATCACCAGTAAATCGGCATCCAGATCTCCGGCATGGTTAAGCGCTTCAAAGGCCATACCGGCGGTCATGGCACCGTCACCAATAACCGCTACGCTTTTATGTGTCTGGCCTGTATCCTTGGCGGCAATCGCCATGCCCAGAGCCGCACTGATAGAGGTGCTGGAATGACCGACACCGAAGGCATCATACGGGCTTTCTGAGCGTTTCGGAAAGCCTGATAAACCGCCTTTTTTACGGATACTGTCCAGTTGCCGTGAACGTCCGGTAAGAATTTTATGCGGATAGGCCTGATGGCCTACATCCCAGATGATTTTATCTTCAGGCGTATTAAATATTTTATGCAGGGCGATGGTCAGTTCAACTGTACCCAGTCCGGAAGAAAGGTGTCCGCCAGTGCGATCCAGAGTTTCCAGTAAAAAACCGCGCAGTTCCTCTGCGAGCACAGTTAACTGCTCATTATCCAGAGTTTTTAAATCTGCCGGTGAGTTAATAGTGGCCAGTAATGGATAATGCAAAAGTTTGGTCATAAATCTGGGATCTGGGCAGCCTTAAACGGGTGTAAAAGGGGAATTATACTGTATTTTTAAATGAAAAGCAGGTGGTGAAAGCGTTAAGCGCTGAGCGCTGAGAAAGAGCTAGAGTGGTATCATTTATCTTTAAGTTAGTTCTAAATATTTTAATATTTTGCTTGATTGAGGATAAATATGTTTT
>JALVDE010000216.1 GCA_027009375.1 Gammaproteobacteria bacterium | reverse complement strand
TTAAGTGTTAAGGGTTAAGGGTTAAGGGTTAAGGGTTAAGGGTTAAGGGTTAAGGGTTAAGGGTTCAGTGTTCAGCGTTCAGCGTTCAGCGTTCAGCGTTCAGCGTTCAGCGTTCAGCGTTCAGCGTTCAGCGAATTATAGTTTTTTTATTCAGGTATAGGCGGCGGATTATCATTCATGCTGCGCAGGAAAATAAGGAGTTTGGCGCGGTCTTTGTCTTTTTTAATGCCGCGGAAGTTCATACGGCGGCCGGGAACGGCGCGTTTGGTATTGGTGAGGTAATAGTTCAGGGTTTCCCAGGTCCAGGTGTGGCCGGAATTGCGCATGGCATCGGAGTAATCAAAATCTTTAGCGGTACCGGCTTTACGGCCGAAAACATTCCATAAATTCGGCCCTTTACCATGAGTATCACTATAGTATTCATCATGGCATGAAGAACACTTGCGCATAAAGTATTCCTTACCCGCTTCCAGATCCGCAGATTTAAGCAGCTGCTTGAATTCAGGTGTTAATTCCGGTGTATAAGTGCTTAATGGCCCGGTAGTGACCTTATCACCTGCACCGGCAAGTGCGGAATAACACAATATAGTAACGGATAACAGCCTGACCAGCATTCTGCGCATAAGATTCTCCTGCGGAATGGATATAAATTAGGAATAGTTATTATCCTTAAAAGTGTATCCAGACTCAAGCCAAAGCGATAAACCTGTTAAAGCTGAAAATTATCAACATCCTCCTGGAGACTTTTTGCCATAACAGAGAGTTTATCTGCTGAACTGGCCAGTTTCTGGGCTTCACTGGAGCTTCTTTCTGATATTTCCGTCAGCTCGTTAACATTATTCGTTATTTCACCAGAAACCTGTGTCTGCTCTTCTGTTGCTGTCACAATATTAAGGTTCATCTGTTTAATACTGGAAATGGATTCGTTAATAGCGGCCAGTGAAGTTTTGGCCTGCTGTGCCTGCTCAACACTTTCATCAGCACGGTCACCACCGGTTTTCATTACCGATACCGCTTCCTTGGTACCCGACTGAAGATTCTGAATCATGTGCTGAATTTCTTCCGTTGATTCCTGAGTTCTGCTGGCCAGGGTTCTGACTTCATCCGCAACTACCGCAAAGCCTCTGCCCTGTTCTCCGGCCCGTGCGGCTTCAATAGCTGCATTAAGAGCCAGTAAATTAGTTTGCTCAGCAATTCCCCTGATCACATCAAGGATACCGCCAATATTCTGTCCCTCAGTTTCAAGCTGCTCAATAACCTCTGAAGCGGTCTGAATTTCTGCTGCCAGACTATTAATGGTTGATACGGCTTGATCCACAACCTTAACCGCTTCATCAGAATATTCTACCGCAGTATTAGTGTTTTCAGCCGCTTTACGGGCATTATCTGAAACATCTTCAGCGGTATTATTCATCTGCTTAATAGCCGCTGCAATATGATTAGTGGTTTCCTGCTGTGACACGACTATTTTAGTTGACTCTCTGGTACTTTCTGCCATTTCATGTGCCGCATCACCGACAGAAGAGCTGGTTTCACGTATTCTCGCAACCAGAGAACGCAGGTTTTCTGACATTAGGTTGATTCCAGCAGCCAGGTGATCAATTTCATCACCACCCTCATAAGGTAATTTCTCAACCCGCAGATCACCATTAGCAACCGACTGGGCAACCTTGTTAACCCTGTCTAAACGATGCATCATCCGGGTAAAGACCATAAATGCAATACCAATTAATAGCGCAATCACTACAAATGCACCCAGTAACATCTGGTTTCTGACTGAAAAGAAAGGATCCAGAATTTCTGACGCTTCCTGTTCAACCACAATAGTCCAGTTAGAATCATAAAATGGCATAGAAACGCCCAGCATCATAGTGCCGTCATCTCTTTCATAAAAGCCCATTGCTTCACGGCAACCGGTTTTCATACCGATATTGGTTTCATACAGACCATCTTTACAAGCAGGATCCGAAGCGCCATTAAGCGTTTTTTGCCATGGGAAAGTTGAACCTTTATGGTTAAGAATGGCATTTGGATAAACCCTGGATTCGGTGATCATAAGATTATTTTCATCGGTAATATAATAGTCAAAGGTTTTACCCACACCAGCCAGATAAAATGCCCCCATATCACCTTCCAGGTTACCGATTTCACCATTAACAATATTAGTCAGCATTCTGGCATCAGCGTGAACAATGACTTTACCCTTATTATTGCTGCCTGCAAAAGCAATTTCAGGCACACCATTATGCATATGCACCTTTGAATAACCGTGCTGAAAATCCAGATTTTCCGTAAATGAGGAGCCAACCCGGCCTGAATCAGATGACGCTTTAATTACGCCATTTTCTATATAATCAATGGTGCGGTAAACTTCGGTGGTTGGTATCTTACGTTTGCCGGAACGAATTTCATCCTTAAAAGGATGTTCTTCAATATCAAATACATCTGTTTTTACAATGGAGGCAAAATAATGGTTCAGGGTGTTTTCATCGACATTACCAGCCAGCTCCGCTAAACTTTTAACAAATTTTTCATTCTGTCCCAGAAAACGAATAACACCCTGCTGCTTGGCATCCACAAAATTCATCAGGCCGCCGGCATTAGCCTTAACATTAAGCCAGTACATCTGGTTTAATACCAGCCAGGAACCGCCCCCGATAGCCGGTAGTAATAAAACACTCAGTAAAATTAATGCCTTCCAGCGTAATTGAATTTTGTTCCACCAGCTCATAATAATTTCCCGATCTTAAAAAAATAAAAATACATTAAGTAACCAATAGGTTATAAAACACTATCTGGCAAGTGAAAAATCCTTTTGAAGTTAAAATCCAACGACTCAGGCTAGATTAAAATTTAAATAAAAAGATCCGCTCACAGATATGCAGGAAATCATCAACAATGACCATCCCCCCCATCCTATTGGCAATTTCAAATTTGAATCGACTAAATTTCAATGCACATTGTATATTACGGTTGAAACTGGAATAACTTTAGATGAAATAAACAAAACTCCATGCCAGACATAGATTGTCTTTTGATTTCAGGCTTTTTATTGCGAGAGATGTTTTTGTAGAAACGATAAATGGTAGGCGCGAGTGGATTCGAACCACCGACCCCCACCATGTCAAGGTGATGCTCTAACCAACTGAGCTACGCGCCTGTTGCGTGTCCATAAGGGCCACATTTATTGATGCAGGGTGCATCAGAAATGAGTGCGTATAATACAAATACTAAGCCTTGCTGGCAAGTGTTTTTTTATTTTATTTTCTTAATGTTATTGATTTATCTCCGTTATAAAACACCTGCTATAAATGTAGCTACAAAAAAACATTGATAGCATCAATAAATGTAGCTACAATATGTTGTATGGAAATTGAGTATGATGTTAATAAAAGGAAACAAACGCTCGAACAAAGAGGTCTGGACTTTAAACAATGCATTGAAGTATTTAATGGTCCTCATATCAACTTTCCTGATAACCGCATGAATTACGGAGAAGAAAGAATTATCACCTTTGGATTTCTTGACGGACGTGAGGTGGTTCTTGTCTGGACAGAGCGCGGGAATAAACGTCGCATTATTTCTATGAGGAAAGCCAATGAAAGAGAACAATATACATTCAAACAATACCTGGACAGATCCGGATGAAGCTCCAGAAATTACAGCCGAATTACTGGAAACCGGTGTTAAAATGGTGGGTGATCAAGCAGTATCTGATAGTGAATTCAAACAGGCGGTAAAAAAAACCGTTGGACGACCGACCTCAAAAAATCCAAAACAGTTAGTCTCTATACGTTATGACTCACAGGTCATAGAATATTTTAAAGCCACCGGTAAAGGCTGGCAGACACGTATTAACGAGGTATTAATGGAATACATTAAAACTCATTGAATAATCGGTAACGACTTACTCTACAGGGCGATAAACTTCTCCTGCAGGACTTTAATTTCATCCCGCAGACGGGCGGCTTCTTCAAATTCCATATTCTGGGCATGGCTGTACATCTGCTCTTCCAGAGTTTTAATTTTCTGTTCCAGTTCCTTGCGGGTCATGACCTCATAGCGGCCGGCTTCTTCAGCCACCTTACGGTTTTTGGCTACCGCCAGGCCGGCGCCGGGAATGGTGGCTTCCAGGATATCCTTAACAGATTTTTTAATTCCTATGGGGGTAATATTATGGGCCTTATTATAAGCAATCTGTTTTTCCCGCCGGCGCCGGGTTTCATCCATGGCCCGCTGCATGGAGCCGGTGATCCGGTCCGCATAAAAAATAACTTCACCATTAACATTACGTGCCGCCCGTCCCATGGTCTGTATTAAAGAACGTTCAGAACGTAAAAAGCCCTCTTTATCCGCATCCAGGATAGCCACCAGTGATACTTCCGGAATATCCAGCCCTTCCCGAAGCAGGTTAATGCCCACCAGAACATCAAACTCACCCAGGCGCAGATCACGAATAATTTCCACCCGTTCAACAGTATCAATATCCGAATGCAGATAACGCACCTGAACACCGTGTTCAAGGTAGTAGTCGGTTAAATCCTCTGCCATACGTTTAGTCAGCGTGGTGACCAGTACCCGTTCCTTACGTTCCACCCGTTTACGGATTTCAGACAGTAAATCATCCACCTGGGTAGTTGCTGTGCGTATTTCAACCACCGGATCAAGCAGGCCGGTAGGCCTGACCACCTGTTCGGCAATAACCGAAGATTTTTCCTCTTCGTATTTAGCCGGTGTAGCAGAGATAAAAATACTTTGCGGAGCCAGGCGTTCATATTCTTCAAATTTGAGCGGCCGGTTATCCAGAGCAGAAGGCAGACGGAAACCATACTCCACCAGGTTTTCCTTACGGGAACGGTCACCTTTATACATAGCGCCGATTTGCGGGATGGTGACATGGCTTTCATCAATAAAGATCATGGCATCATCCGGCAGATAATCCAGAAAGGTCGGCGGCGGCTGGCCCGGTTCACGGCCGGACAGGTAGCGGGAATAGTTTTCAATGCCGGAGCAGTAACCCAGTTCCATGATCATTTCCAGATCCAGCTGGGTACGTTGTTCCAGACGCTGGGCTTCCACCAGCTTATTCATGGAATAAAGCTGTTCCAGACGCTCCTTCAGTTCAGCCTTTATTTTTTCTACCGCATTGAGCAGGGTTTCCCTGGGGGTCACATAATGGGTTTTAGGGTAGATAGTAATGCGTGGTACCCGCCGTAATACTTCACCGGTCAGCGGGTCAAAATAACTGAGCGATTCCACTTCCTCATCAAATAATTCAATACGTATTGCTTCACTGTCTGAATCCGCCGGGTAAATATCAATCACATCGCCTCTTACCCGGTAAGTGGCGCGGTGCAGTTCAACATCGTTACGTTTATACTGCAGTTCCGCCAGACGGCGCAGAATAGTTCGCTGATCCACCAGGTCACCCTTAACCACGTGCAGCAGCATTTTCATATAAGATTTGGGATCACCCAGACCATAAATACAGGATACCGAAGCGACAATAATAGTATCCCTTCTTTCCAGCAACGCCTTGGTCGCTGACAGCCGCATCTGCTCAATGTGTTCGTTTATCGAAGCATCTTTTTCAATAAAGGTATCTGATGCAGGGACATAGGCTTCCGGCTGATAATAATCATAATAGGAGACAAAATATTCCACTGAGTTATAGGGGAAAAACTCTTTCATCTCACCGTATAGCTGGGCGGCCAGAGTTTTATTATGCGCCAGGATCAGGGTAGGTCTTTGCAGATTCTGTATGACGTTAGCCATAGTAAAGGTTTTACCGGAACCGGTAACCCCCAGCAAAGTCATGGCGGCTTCACCATTTTCCATGGCCTCGGTCAGGGTTTTTATAGCCTGCGGCTGATCGCCTCCCGGCTTAAAAGAAGAAACCAGTTGAAACGGTTTTGACATATTTTTTTGTATCCAATTTTATAATTTGGCTAATGCCCTTCCAGCATAGTTATGCTAGAATTATTATACGATTCTATATAATTCCAACCGCTTATTTTACGCTAGAGGTGCTTCCCTTGGCTATACAGTTATCCAATCGAGTACAATCCATTAAACCTTCAGCCACACTGGCTATTACCGCCAAAGCCAAAGCACTGCGAGCAGAAGGCAAAGCCATTATCGGACTGGGTGCCGGTGAGCCAGATTTTGATACCCCGGACAATATCAAGCAGGCCGCCATTGATGCCATTAACAACGGTTTTACCAAGTACACAGCCGTCGGCGGCACACCTGAATTAAAACAGGCCATCTGCGACAAGTTTAAACGGGATAATGAACTTGACTATACACCTGAACAGATCCTGGTATCCAGCGGCGGTAAGCAAAGTTTTTATAACCTGTGTCAGGCTCTGCTCAATAAAGGTGACGAGGTTATTATTCCGGCTCCGTACTGGGTTTCCTATCCCGATATGGTGATCCTGGCCGAAGGCAAACCGGTGATAGTCAGCAGTGATATTGAGCAGGGTTTTAAAATGTCCGCTGCACAGTTAAAAGCGGCTATTACGGATAAAACCCGGCTGGTCGTTATTAACAGCCCGTCCAATCCAACCGGCGTGGCTTATACCCGTGCTGATTTAAAGGCCATTGGAGAAGTACTAAAAGATCATCCGGATATTATTATTGCCAGTGATGATATGTATGAGCATATTGTCTGGTCTGAAGAGCCTTTCTGCACCATTGCCCAGGTCTGTCCTGAACTGTATCCGCAAACGGTCACCATGAACGGAGTCAGTAAGGCTTATTCCATGACCGGCTGGCGCATTGGCTATGCCGGAGGCCCGGCCGATCTGATTGCAGCCATGACCAAGATTCAGTCCCAGAGCACGTCTAACCCCTGCTCCATTTCCCAGATGGCGACACTGGAGGCCTTAAACGGCGATCAGAGCTGTATTAAAACCATGCTGGCTGCATTTAAGGAACGCCATGATTATGTGGTACAACGGGTTAATAATATCAGCGGAATGCAGGCTCTGGCATCACAGGGAGCATTTTATACCTTTGTTAATATGCAGGCCCTGATTGACCGTACTGAAGGCGTCAGTAATGATGTGGAACTGGCCGATTATATATTAAGTCAGGCCGAAGTAGCCCTGGTGCCCGGTTCAGCCTTTGGTGCTGAAGGCTATATGCGGATTTCCTTTGCCACCAGCATGGACAACCTGCAGGAAGCTCTGGATCGGCTGGAAAAACTGTTTGCCTGATTAATTTCCTGCTTAAATAGCTTAGCTTAAAAACGGAAAAGGCGGCAGAGGATAAACCTCATGCCGCCTTTTTTACCTCCATACCAAGCTGTTTTAATCCATTTAAAACCCTGCTTGCGGTCACTCCCTTGACCCTGGTCTCCTTAATCGTTCCTTCTTACGCCTTCCTTAAAAAAGCCTTTAGCCTATAAAGAGCCTTCAGCTTATAAAAAGCCTCCTGTAAAAAATCTGAATCCGTCAGATACTTAATTATTATGATAACTATAATAGCCAATTTCTTTTTCTAAACAATCAGGGAGATCCCGAAACCCGTCAGGTTGAACCCCGATGAGTTGGTCAGACATTACATTCATCCTTACTTGAAAAACAGTCAATTAGCCCCATTTAACTCACAAACTTAATAAAAATCAGGATACAAAATATGAGCGAATTTCCCTTTGTGGTTGATATTCAGGATACCGAGCACTTTAAACAGCAGGTCATGGAAGCCTCAAAACACCAGCCGGTGCTGGTGGACTTCTGGGCAGACTGGTGTCAGCCCTGTCAAACTCTGATCCCTCTGCTGGTCAAACTGGCAGAAGAATATAAAGGCGCTTTTATTCTGGCTAAAGTCAATGCCGATGAGCAGCAGGAACTGGTCGCCGCAGCCGGGGTCAGAAGCCTGCCAACCGTGAAGTTATTCAAAGACGGTCAGATTGTAGACGAGTTTATGGGTGCCAAATCGGAAAGTGAAGTTCGCCAGTTTCTGGATGCTCATATTGAAAACGACTCCCAGAATGCTCTGGCTGATGCCCTGCAGTTATCTGAAGCAGGTCAGTTTGAACAGGCACTGGAAGCTCTGAAACAATTAAACCAGGAAGATCCAGCCAATACCGATATTCATCTGGCAATTGCCCGGGTGTATCTGCAATCCGGTGATCTGGATAATTGTGAGGCTGTACTTAAAGCTCTGCCGGCCAATATTCAGGTCACTGAAGAGGCTAAAAAACTCTCTGATGAACTGGAATTTGCCCGAGCGACCAAAGATGCACCGGACGTCAGTGAAATTATTGCTCAACTGGAAAAGGATCCGGATAACCATGAATTACGGGTACAGCTGGCTAACCAGTATACGGTTTCCCATCAATATGAACAGGCTCTGGAAGAGTTGATGTATATTTTAAGAAAGGATATTAATTTTCAGGAAGGTAAGGCTAAGGCAGCCATGTTAAAGATTTTTGAAATTCTGGGAAATCAGGATCCGGTGACACGCAAATATCGGAGTAAACTGGCCACTCTGCTGTATTAATCAACCCTCCCCCTGGCCCTCTCCCAATGGGAGAGGGAATAATAAAAAAGAGCTACTTGGTGGACTTAATGGCATTGGCCAGACGTTTGGCAGGGACATAACCCGGCAGGCTGGTACCGTCTTCAAGGAACATAGCCGGAGTACCCTGTACCCCCAGAGCCTGTCCTAACTGATATTGATCGGCCACTGGATTGTCACAGGTTTTATTGGGCAATGTCTTACCTTCTTTAGCATCAGTCATAGCCTGGGCCGGATTATCCGCACACCAGACATTCACCGCCTTCTGATAGGAACGACTGCCTAAACCCGCTCGTGGATAGGCCATATAACGAATAGTAATGCCTTCATTATTATAGTCTTTCATTTCCCTGTGCAGCTTGACGCAATAAGGGCAGTCAATATCGGTAAAAACCGTCACTTTAGCAATTTCATTTTTTGCCGGAAAGATGATCATCTTGCTTTCATCCATTGAGTTTAATAATTTACCGCGCGCGGCACCGCGTTTCTGTTCTGTCAGATTCACCCGGTTTTTAACATCAATAATGTCACCACGAAGCATTATGGACGCATCTTTATTAAAATAAAAAATAGTGGAGCCGTAACTGACTTCATAAATACCCGGCAGAGGTGTTGGTTCAATACTGGTAGGTTTGGTACCCGGCATCAGATTATCCAGAGCCGCAGTTAACTCCTGAGGCACAGCGTCTTTAGCCGCATCCTGTGCCAGGATATTAGCACTGAAGACAGCCAGTCCGATAATAGCCGTCAGGCCCAGGGTTATTTTCTTGATATTTTTTTTAATTGATGTCATTTAATGGGTTTCCATTCTTTATCTGTAAAATTTGTCTGTGTTTATCTATACAGCCTGAGTATAAAAATCAGTCTCTGAAATTGGTAAACTGTAAAGCAACCGGTAAGTCCTGCTGTTTAAGCATACTCATAACCGCCTGCAAATCATCGCGTTTTTTGCCTGTTACCCGCACCTGTTCACCCTGAACAGCAGCCTGAACTTTCAGTTTAGTATCTTTAATCAGCTTAACGATCTTACGGGCACTGTCCTTGTCGATACCCTGGCGTAGCAGCATTTTCTGCTCCATCAGTTTGCCATTGGGTTTTATATCCCCTTCTTCCAGGCTTTTAATATCCACTTTACGGCGTACCAGCTCTTTATGAAAGATATCCAGAACCTGCTGTACCTGGAATTCACTTTCACTATAAAGCGTGACTTCTTCCTTTGACTGCTTAACCCCGGTCTGAGTTCCCTTTAAATCGTATCTTTGTGTAATGGCCCGATTAGCATTATTGACTGCATTGCTCAGTTCATGCATATCCAGTTCTGAAACGATATCAAATGAAGGCATGGCTTTTATCCTGTGTAACAAACTGCCGTTCATTTTAGTGGGGTAATTTTAATTGTCAATGCAACAATTCTTACTAGCCTCTTGGATGATGCTGGGCATGCAGTTCTTTAAGGCGTTCTTTGGCAATATGGGTATATATCTGGGTCGTGGATAAATCACTATGCCCCAGCAGCATCTGCACCACGCGCAGATCGGCTCCATGATTAAGCAGATGGGTAGCAAAAGCATGACGTAAGACATGAGGAGACAGGCTTTCCCGGATACCGGCGGTTTTCGCATGGCGTTTTATAATGACCCAGAACATCTGCCGGGTCATTGCTGAGCCTCGTCGTGTAACAAACAGACTGTTTGACACATGCTGACCTAAAATATCTCCCCGGGCATTTTTAACATAATTACGGATCCATAAAGCGGCTTCTTCCCCCATAGGCACCATTCGCTCCTTATTACCTTTACCTGTCACCCTGAGTACACCCTGAGCCAGACTGATGTCGGTAATTTCCAGGTTAACCAGTTCAGATACCCGCAGGCCGGTGGCATATAATAATTCCAGCATGGCCCGATCCCTCAGTCCCAGCGGATCATTTAAGTCAGGGGCTTCCAGCAGGGCTTCCACTTCTCTTTCTGACATGGTTTTAGGCAGGGGTACGCCCAGTTTTGGGGATTCCAGGAGTGCTGACGGATCTTCCGTCAGTCGGTTTTCACGAACCTGATACTGATAAAAACGCCGTAATGTGGATAACATTCTGGCTGTGGAACGTGCCTTTATACCCTGGGTAATACGATGAGCCAGGTAAGACTGCAGGTGTATTTTATTAAGACTGAGCAGGCCCCCGCCATGACCGCTGGCGGCCCATTTTGCCAGCCCCTTCAGATCGGTCTGATAGGCACTTAAGGTATGTTTACTTAAACCGTGCTCCATCCACAGGGCATCCATAAACTGTTCAATTAACTGTTCATCGGCTGCCAGTTGGGCTTTATTCAATGGAGTTTTGCTCATGTGCCAGCAGCCATTGTTTAATCTGCATAAATTCAATTTCTCCCTTTTGCTGCTGCAGTGTATCACCGGCATAACCCCCAATACCAGAAGCAGATACTACCCGATGACAGGGTATCACCAGAGGAAAGGGATTGTTTCGACAGGCATTACCCACGGCCCTGGCACTGCTGCCCAGTTCGGCGGCCAGAGCACCATAGGTTTTCACTTCTCCGGAAGGGATCTGCATCAGTGCCTGCCAGACCTTTTGCTGAAAAGCCGTTGCGCCATTCATCTGACAGGATAAAGAAAACTTAAAACCGGGCTGTTGGAAATAGTGATTAAGCTGTTGTTCTATCACCTGAGCAAACGGTAAGGGATCAATCATTTGCTGAAAATCTGTCGTGTACTGTATGTGATGGATTGTCTTATCCGTATAAGTAATATCCAGAAATAAGTTGTTAAACGGAAGAGCAAAAAAAAGGGACCGCTGTCTGAACAGGGGTCCCTTTTTTTCCAAAGTGTTCATTTAAGAACTCACCAGGTAAACTTAACTCAGCTTTTCTTTA
>JALVDE010000215.1 GCA_027009375.1 Gammaproteobacteria bacterium | reverse complement strand
AAATCGGCATCGGGAAAGATACTGGTACCCATATCGCGACCGTCTGCCACCAGGCCGGGGGGCTGTAAAAAAGCTTTCTGGCGTTTAAACAGCGCTTCCCTGACCTCAGGTACGGCCGCCACTTTAGAAGCATTAGCTCCCGCCTGTTCCGTACGGATCAAAGCTTCTGCTTCCTTACCATCGAGCAAAATACCGCCCTGAGGCAGGAATTCGACCTGCAGATGTTCAGCAATATCCGCCACTGCATCAATATCCGCAAAATCAACCCCTTTCTGCTGAGCAGCCAGTGCGGTCAGGCGATACAGCGCCCCGCTGTCCAGATAATGCCAGCCCAGTTCCTGGGCCACCAATGCAGAAATAGTACCCTTACCTACCCCTCCGGGACCGTCAAGAGTAATAACCGGTATATGTTCAGCCATAGTTTATTACGCCTCGACCTTCAGGCCACAGGTTTGGGCCAGCTGGATAAAATCAGGAAAAGAGGTATTTACATTTGCACAGTCTTTAATGGTAATTTCACCACTGGCTCGCAGTGCAGCCATGGCAAAGGACATGGCAATACGATGATCCCCCAGGCTGTCCACAGTGCCGGAGCCGAGAGTTCCGCCATTAATAATCATCCCGTCCGGCGTACCTTCACAGTCAATCCCCAGAATCTGCAGGCCGTCAACCATGGCCTGGATACGGTCACTTTCTTTAACCCGCAGTTCTTCAGCACCGGTTAACACGGTGCGGCCTTCTGCACAGGCGGCAGCTATGGCAATAGCCGGAAACTCATCAATAGCTAAAGGAACCTGATCCTCAGGAATATGAATACCTTTTAAACGGGCAGAACGAATACGTATATCCGCCACCGGTTCGCCGCCAACCTCCTGCTCATTGGACAGGCTGATATCAGCCCCCATCAGATTAAGAAT
The DNA here is from genome assembly GCA_027009375.1 of Gammaproteobacteria bacterium. Taxonomy (GTDB): domain Bacteria; phylum Pseudomonadota; class Gammaproteobacteria; order GRL18; family GRL18; genus JANELJ01. Next base: position 30,083 of record JALVDE010000215.1, on the reverse strand, counting down.
ATTGATAATTCCAATGCGGGTAGGATTAATACCCACATGTTTAAGGGTCAAATCTGAGCCATCAGCAATACTGGCACCCACCATAAAAAAAGCCGCCGAAGAAATATCTGAAGGCACATCAATATCACAGGCCGTCAGTTTGCCGCCGCCTTCCAGACAGATAGTGCTGCGTTGATCATCCAGTTTTTTAATATCCAGGGTATAACCGAAGCCCTGTAACATCCGCTCTGTATGATCCCGGGTAGGTGCCGGTTCCGTCACACAGGTACGGCCTTCTGCATATAGCCCGGCCAGCAGCACACAGGATTTAACCTGGGCACTGGCCATAGGCAGAACATAATCAATGGCTTTAAGCCTGGAATTTTTACTGCTTTTAATATGTAAGGGTGCTGTGCCCTTTTCAGTAGCCTCAATAACAGCGCCCATTTGCTGTATGGGATCAATAACCCGTTTCATAGGTCTGGAAGACAGGGAGTCATCGCCCGTCAGGGTAATATCAAAACCCTGGCTGGCCAGCAACCCCGTCAGCAGACGCATAGAGGTACCGGAATTGCCTAAATCCAGAGGTTCAGCAGGCGGTTTCAGACCATGCATACCCACCCCATGAATAATAATTTTGCCTTTTTCGTCCGGCCCCTGAATATCAACGCCCATGGCTTTAAAGGCTTTTAAGGTCGCCAGAGAATCTTCTCCCTGTAAAAAGCCGGTAATGGTTACCGTACCGTCACTTAAAGAGCCCAGCATAATAGAACGATGGGAAATGGATTTATCACCAGGAACGCGGATTTCACCGCTTAAATTCCCGCCGGGTTGGGCAATAAAGGTAATGGATTGTTCAGAGGACATAAACAGGCCTTAAAAAGCTAAATTCTGGATCCGACAAGTTTACGAAAAAATGGGATAAGTGCAAGAATTATTTGAAAATTTAATCCAGTTTCATAATAAAAGTTTTCCATTGCTCAAATAAACTATTATCTACTGCCGCAACAATATTTCTTGAACATATAGATAACTCAAAAACCGGTTCATTCTCTAATGTACAGGCAACACAGCCGGCTTCCTGAGCAATAAGTAATCCAGCTGCATAGTCCCATAGCATGTGTTTGCCATGTAAATAAATCTGACATCGGCCAGCGGCCAGCCAGCACCATTCCAGTGCTGCGGCACCAAAGCTGCGTTGGGAATGAAACGGGGAGTCAGTTATCAGACGCATACTTAGAGCAGTGTCGAGGCGCTTGTGATCTATTATTGCAATGCATTGCTGCAGATTCTCAGGTGGGCTGGATATACGCAAGGACTGGTCATTGAGTTTTGCACCCTGCCCTTTTATTGCGGTAAAACATTCATCCAGAACCGGATCGTAGACAATACCCAATCGGGTTTCCCCATTGATGATCAGAGCCAGAGAGATGGCAAAAAAAGGCAGGCCGTTGGCAAAGTTGGAAGTGCCGTCCAGGGGATCCAGACACCAGAAACCCGGGTGCTCAGCAGTAAAGAAATTGTCTTTTTCGGTATCGGATAGTTCTTCGGCAAAAAAATCATATTCGGGATAATGAATTTTTAACTGCTTCTGAATTTCAGACTGAACAGCTATATCCGCCTGGGTAACCAGAGAACCGTCTGCCTTGGAACTGACCTGTGCCTGGGTAAAATAAGGCATTAAGCAGGTTTGGGATGTTAGCCTGATTATTGGTATAAGTGTTTGCTCTATGTTATTGATATTCATATCTTCTCGGTTACAGAGCGATTGTCTATATTTGGCTGTCAGCTTTTCTGGTCAGTTTTATTGGTAAAGTCATCCCGGCTTTGTTTGGCTCGGGTAAACATTGCTTTTAAGGTTTGTGCATCACCTTGTTCAAGGGCCGTGCGTAATTCGGCTAAATCATGGGTAAAATGATCCAGGTGTTCCAGTAAAGCCTCTTTATTGGCCAGACAAATATCCTGCCACATATCCGGATCACTGGATGCAATACGGGTAAAGTCCCGGAAGCCACCGGCAGCATTATCAAATATTTCCTGTTTTTCATCCAGGGTGGTCAGGGTATTAACCAGAGAAAAAGCGAGCAGATGGGGCAAGTGACTGGTGGCTGCCAGCACCATGTCATGATGATGGGGTTCCATTAAAATAACTTCTGCCCCGGCAGCGTGCCAAAGTTCGATTACGGTATTTAATGCATCCTTACTGGTTTCTGGTAAAGGCGTCAAAATAACACGATGATCGTTAAACAGGGAGTCAAAGGAGGCTTCTACGCCGCTGTTTTCTGTTCCGGCAATGGGATGCCCCGGTACAAAATTAGGCGGCACCTGACCAAAAACTGATTCAGCAGACCTGATAACGGAAACCTTGGTACTGCCGCCGTCGGTAATAATAACGTCATCTTTAGCCGCCCCTTTTATCTGTTCCAGAACGGTTTGAAAACTGCCTACGGGTGTGGCAATGAAAATTACATCGGCCTCTTTAACCGCTGTTTGTATATCCTGGGAATAATCATCTATCACGCCCAGTTGTACGGCCTTTTCCAGATTATTCTTTTGCCGGCCGCAGCCGGTAATATGTTTGACCAGACCGGCTTTACGTACAGCACGGGCAAAGGAACCGCCGATTAAACCAACGCCGATAATGGTTAGTTTGTTAATTTTAAACCTGGGATTGGGCATTGAGTTCAGGATCCCTTATTATTGATTTAATATCATCGATAAGGCTTCGAGTACCCGGTTGTTTTCTTCGGCATTGCCTATGGAGATTCTCAGGTATTCGGGCATCTGGTAATTGGATACCGGGCGGACAATAACCCCTTTGTATAATAACTGTTCATAAATATCTGCAGAATTCGGGCCGGTCTTAACACAGACAAAATTACCGGCAGAGGGAATATAATCAAGCCCCAGTTTTTGAAAGCCCTGGATCAGAAGCGCCATCCCCTGCCAGTTCAGTTCAACAGACCGCTGAATATGACTTTGATCATCCAGGGCAATGGCCGCACACTCCAGAGCAAAGGCGTTATTATTAAAGGGCTGTCGTACCCGGTTTAATAAATCGGCGATATACTCTGATGATATGGCATAGCCGACCCGGAAACTGGCCAGGCCATAGGCCTTGGAAAATGTGCGGGTAACTACAAGATTGGGAAACTCAGATACTTTTGAAAGCATGGAGTAATATTGTTCAGAAAATCCGCTGTTTTTATGAACAGCGTATTCTTCATAAGCCTCATCCACAACCACTACAATATGTTCTGGTACCTGCTTTATAAAGTTAACCAGTTCATCGCCGGACAAACAGGTACCTGTGGGATTATTTGGATTGGCAATAAAAATAAGCCGGGTTTTATCGGTAACAGCATCCAGCATTGCGGTCAAATCATGTCCCCAGTTAACGGCAGGAGTAACTACGGCAGTGGCACCAACCGCCTGGGTAGCAATGGGGTAAACAGCAAAAGCGTATTGAGAAAAAATAACTTCATCACCGGGACCGGCAAAGGTTCGTGCCAGAATATCCAGTACATCATTGGAACCATTACCCAGAGTGATCTGTTCGGCGGTTAACTTTGTTAATGTCGGCTTTAAGTGCTCAATGAGTTTATCTTTCAGGATAAAGCCATTGCCGTCAGGATAACGGGCCAGTTCCAGGGGGTTCTCAAGCATTTTAGCCAGATGGGCAACCACTTCTGATGATGGGCCTAAGGGGTTTTCATTGGAGGCAACTTTAACGGCATTCTGAACTCCGTATTCACGCTCCAGAGTTTCAACAGGTTTACCGGGAATATACGGGCTTAAACGGGCAACACCCACCACAGGCTGAATGGTTCTGGAAGGATCTAATGCCGTCATTATAAAACTGCCTTGGGATAGGAACCCAGGATTTTCATCACACTGGCCTGCTGTTCAATTTCCTGCAGGGCACTGGCCACGGACGGGTGTGAAATATGGCCGTCTATATCAATAAAAAACAGGTACTGCCATAAACCTCGACGAGAGGGTCTGGATTCAATACGGGTCATAGACAGACCGTTTTCAGCGATTGGTTTTAATAAGCTATGCAGGGCACCGGGTTTATTAGCCGATGTGACCATTAGCGATGTTTTATCCAGCTCCAGCGACTCTTTGCTTTGCTCAGAAGCCGGGGTGGACTCTACATTCTGTTTGCCAAGAATAATAAAACGGGTAGTATTATCCGGTTCATCTTCAATTTTTTCAGCCAGCAGGTTCAGTTGATAAATCTCTGCGGCTGCGTTACTGGCTATAGCCGCAGCCCCCTCCTCTATTGAAGCCAGACGTGCGGCTTCTGCATTACTGTTTACCGGGACACGTTCAATACCGGGTAAACGGCTGTCCAGCCATTCCCGGCATTGAGCCAGGGACTGCTGGTGGGAATATATTTTCTTAATACTCTCTATAGAATCAAGCTGACTCATAAGATAGTGATGAATACGTAAAGAGACTTCACCGCAGATCTTTAACGGTGATTCAATTAACATATCCAGAGTATGGCTGATAACACCCTCGGTAGAATTTTCTACCGGGACAACGCCATAGTTACAGGCATCGGCATCCACTTCACGGAATACTTCATCGATTGTTGAAAAAGGAATGGTTTTAACAGAATGGCCGAAATGTTTCAGGGCGGCAGCCTGAGTAAAGGTGCCTTCCGGTCCCAGGAAGGCAATTTTCATGGGCTGTTCCAGAGCCAGACAGGCCGACATAATCTCCCGAAACAGACGGGCCATTTCTTCATTACTTAATGGCCCTTTATTGCGATCCATAACATTACGTAACACAGCAGCTTCCCGTTCCGGACGGTAAAATAGCACTTCTTCACCCGCCTGTGCTTCAGATAATTTAACTTCGGCAACTTCCTGGGCACATTGGGCACGCTGATTGAGTAACGTCTGGATCTGTTTGTCCAGAGAGTCTATTTCATTACGTAATTGTTTGAGATCCTTACTCAAGATATATCCTGCTTTATTTTATACTGCGCTTTTTTAACGATCAGTTTTACCGTTCTGTTTATATTAGGGGCTTATAAAATTCTGACAGCCAGCACACCGTCAATGGAACGTAGCTTTTCCACTACATCGTCAGTGACTTCCTTATCAACATCCACAATGGTATAAGCCAGGTCACCTTTAGATTTATTAACCATATCGGCAATATTCAAACCGGCATCAGCCAGGGTTGAAGATATCTGCCCCAGCATATTGGGCTGGTTTGAATTAGCAATGGTGATCCGATAACAGCCCTGGGAACGAGGCATAGTCACTTCAGGGAAGTTAACGGACAGCTTGATATTACCGTTTTCCAGATAGTCTTTAACATTCTGTGAAACAATAATGGCACAATTATCTTCTGCATCCTGAGTCGATGCTCCCAGATGCGGCAGACAGACAACATTGGGTACATCCTTTAGCGCATTATTTGCAAAGTCATTAACATAGCCGTATAAATGTCCGGATTTTAAGGCTTCAGCCATGGCGTTATCATCAATAATACCGTCACGGGCAAAATTAAGTACCGTTGCACCTTCTTTTAATTGTTTAATACGATCAGCATTAAGCATATTGCGGGTAGCATCAACCAGAGGCACATGAAAAGTCAGAAAATCGATTTCCGACAGCATGGCATCAAAGCTGCTGGCCTGCTGAACACTGGATGACAGCATCCAGGCACCTTCAACCGTTAAACCTGGATCAAAACCAATGACCTTCATACCCAGATCTTCAGCCACTTTAGCTACAGCACGACCAATAGCACCCAGACCTACGACACCCAGAGTTTTACCGGGTAATTCAAAACCGGCAAAATTCTTTTTACCGGCTTCAGCCTGTTTGGCAATTTCTTCATCGGTACCTTCCAGGTTTTTAGCAAATTCCCAGGCAGGTCCAATATGGCGGGCAGACATTAACATACCGGCCACAACCAGCTCTTTTACGGCATTGGCATTGGCACCGGGGGCATTAAAAACCGGGATGCCTTTAGCACTCATTTTATCAATGGGTATATTATTAACCCCGGTGCCGGCACGACCAACTGCTTTAAGGCTGTCGGGAATCTCCATATCATGCATCTTATAAGAACGCAGTAAAATAGCATCAGGGTTCTGAATTTCAGAGGCGATTTCATAGTTATCTCTGGGAAATTTTTCAAGACCTGCCACAGAGATATTATTCAGTGTTAAAATTTTATTCATTTTTGCCGCCCCTTATTAACCGTTAGCCTTAGCAAATTCAGCCATAAACTCAACCAGAGTATCCACACCGGCTTCAGGCATAGCATTGTAAATACTGGCACGCATACCACCAACGGAACGGTGTCCCTTCAGGGTAGCCAGACCTTTTGCTGCTGCCTGCTCTAAAAAGGCCGCATCCAGATCGGCGTCTTTCAGGGTAAAAGGAACGTTCATCCAGGAGCGGTAACGTTTCTCTACAGGGTTAGCATAAAAATCATTACCGTCAATGGCGGCATACAATTTATCTGATTTAGACTTATTTATTTTGCCCATTGCTTCCAGTCCGCCGTTCTCCAGCAGCCACTCAAAGACCAGACCAGCCAGATACCAGCTGTAAGTTGGCGGCGTATTATACATGGAATCTGCATCGGCATGAGTTTTATAATTAAGCATGGTAGGAGTAATGTCCGCTGCATGACCAAGAAGGTCATCACGAATAATCACCAGAGTCAGTCCGGCTGGGCCGACATTTTTCTGGGCACCGGCATAAATCATACCGAATTTTGAGACATCAACAGGACGAGAGAGTATGGTAGAAGACATATCCGCTATGAGTGGCACGTCACCCGTATCCGGAATATAGTCAAATTCCACGCCGCCAATGGTTTCATTAGGTGTGTAATGCACATAGGCCGCATCAGGATTTAGTTTCCAGTCAGCAAAATCAGGGATAGTAGTAAAACCGGAATCTTCTGAGCTGGCAGCCACGTTAACATCACAGTAACGTTTCGCTTCAGCAATGGCTTTTTTAGACCACATACCGGTATTAATATAATCGGCTGTTTTTTTGTCGCCTAATAAGTTCAGTGGAATAGCACCAAATTGCATACTGGCACCACCCTGTAAAAACAGTACTTTGTAATTATCAGGAATGGCCATTAAGGTTCTTAAATCAGCTTCGGCCTTGCTGGCAATAGACATAAAAGCCTTACCACGGTGGGACATTTCCATAACAGACATGCCTTCTCCATGCCAGTCCAGCATTTCTTCACTGGCTTTTTTGATAACAGCCTCGGGTAACATGGCTGGCCCTGCACTGAAATTAAACACTCTTGACATTGCAATTCCTTGATTAAAATTGAGTTAAAATTCAAACTCAGGCGCTTTAAACAGCGCTTGAATCTGATGTTGAATTAATTGTTGTCTTCGCCCTCTGCTTCACCATTTTCCGGTGCATCATTCTGGGCTTCATCATTTTCGGTTTCATCATTTTCAGTTTCACAGACCCGGGCAATCTGAACCAGCTTTTCATCATTGGTCAGTCGTATTAGACGCACGCCCTGAGTATTTCTGCCGACTACTGAGACTTCTGAAGAACGGGTTCTGACTATGGTTCCGCCATCGGTGATCAGCATAATTTCACTGTTTTCATCCAGCAGGCAAGCGCCGACCATGGAACCATTACGTTCCGAAGTCTTAATGGCCACAACGCCCATACCGCCCCGCCCCTTAACCGGATATTCTGAAATGCGGGTACGTTTACCATAACCATTTTCTGTGGCAGTCAGTACATAACGGTCTTCGCATTCTGGCGGTACCACAATCAGGGAAATTACTTTGTGCCCTTCAGGAAGTTTAATTCCCCGAACACCGGTTGCCACACGTCCCATGGAACGGACCAGTGATTCATTAAAGCGAATGGCCTTGCCTTCAGTGGAAAACAGCATAATATCCTGCTGACCGTCCGTGAGCTGGACATCGATTAACTTATCACCTTCACGCAGTTCAATGGCACGTATACCATTACTCCTGGGACGTGAATAATCCAGCAGCGGAGTTTTCTTGACTGTGCCGTTAGCCGTCGCCTGTAAAATAAACTGCCCATCAACAAATTCCTTAATAGGCAGGATGGCATTGACTTTTTCATCCGGATCCAGCGGCAGAATATTGATAATGGGGCGACCACGGGAACCGCGGCTGGCCAGCGGCAGTTCATAGACTTTTTTCCAGTACACCTGACCGGCATTGGTAAAACACAGGATGGTGTCATGACTGGAGGCGACAAACAGCTTATCAATAAAGTCTTCATCTTTCATGGAAGTAGCAGACTTGCCCCGGCCGCCACGACGCTGAGCCGTATAATCGGCCAGAGGCTGGGTTTTTACATAACCTTCGTGAGACAGTGTAACTACACGATCTTCTTCTACAATCATATCCTCATAGGACAGATCATCTTCAGACTCACGTATTTCAGTACGGCGTTCATCACCGTACTGAGTAATCATGGCTTCAAGTTCTTCACGTATAACACCCATAAGAACCGACTGACTGCCCAGAATTTCCAGATACCATTTAATTTTTTCAATGATTTCCTTGTATTCGGCCACAATTTTTTCAATTTCCAGTCCGGTCAGACGATGCAGACGCAGATCAAGAATGGCCTGTGCCTGCACCGGCGACAGATGATAACCGTCTTCGGCCAGACCGAACTGAGCATCCAGACCATCCGGGCGGGACTGCTCGCCGCCGCCGGACAATAGTTCTTTAACCAGACCGGGTTCCCAGGCCGTAGAAATCAGTTTAGCCTTGGCTTCCTGCGGATTGGCGGATTCCTTAATCAGTTTTATCAACGGATCAATATTGGCCAGGGCAACGGCCTGACCTTCCAGTATATGCGCCCGTTCCCGGGCCTTGCGTAATTCGTACACGGTACGGCGGTTAACGACTTCACGGCGGTGACGGATAAACTGTTCAATCAGTTCTTTTAAGTTAAACAGTTTTGGCTGGCCATCAACCAGAGCCACCATATTAATGCCGAATACATTCTGCATGGCCGTATGCTTAAACAGGTTATTAAGCAGAACATCGGCCGGTTCGCCGCGTTTGGTTTCAATAACCATACGCATGCCGTCTTTATCCGACTCATCACGAAGTTCGGAAATACCTTCAATTTTCTTTTCTTTAACCAGTTCGGCAATACGTTCCAGCAGACGAGCTTTATTAACCTGGTAAGGTAATTCGGTTACCACGATACGTTCGCGGTTATTACCCATATCTTCAATTTCTGTCCGGGCACGCACACGGATCCGGCCACGTCCGGTATGATAGGCTTCGTGAATACCACGTGAACCATTAATAATACCTGCTGTCGGGAAATCCGGCCCCGGGATCAGTTTGCTCAGTTCAGCGATGGTAATGTCAGGATTATCGATATAGGCCAGGCAGCCGTTAATGACTTCGGTCAGATTATGCGGCGGAATATTGGTGGCCATACCCACGGCAATACCGGATGAACCATTAATCAGCAGATTGGGTATTTTGGTCGGCAGTACAGTGGGTTCGTGTTCAGATTCATCGTAGTTGGGACTGAAGTCAACGGTTTCTTTATCGATATCAGCCAGCAATTCATGTGCAATTTTAGCCATGCGCACTTCGGTATACCGCATGGCGGCCGGTGAATCACCATCCACTGAACCAAAGTTGCCCTGCCCGTCTACCAGCATATAACGCAGGGAAAAATCCTGGGCCATACGTACGATGGTATCGTAAACCGCAGTATCACCGTGGGGGTGATATTTACCCAGTACGTCACCGACAATACGGGCTGACTTTTTATAAGGCTTGTTCCAGTCCATGCCGGTTTCGTGCATGGCGTAAATGACCCGGCGGTGAACGGGTTTGAGTCCATCCCGGACATCTGGAAGTGCGCGTCCGACGATTACACTCATAGCATAATCCATATAGGACTGCTTCATCTCCTCCTCAATATTTATATGGAGGAGTTCTTTTGCAAAATCTGACATTTAGTGGTTATATTTCCGTTTTTTATCTTTATTTAAGGCAAAAAATGCAGCATTAAGACGATGATTATTATTGCGGCCATTAATGCATAACGCTTGCAGAACAGACACAAAACAGAAGGCCTGTTCTAATGTACTGAAAACCGGATTATTCTAACACAAAACCGCCCTTATGTGCCCAGAAACCAGTGTAAAAAAGCCGTTTTTTTAGCATTTATAATGCATTTGCCATTAAAGCCCTCATTTTCTCAGAATCGGGCTTTAACACCACCCCTTTTTCAGTCACAATTGCATCCACCAGTTCTGCCGGAGTCACATCGAAAGCCGGGTTTCTGGCCAGTGCTCCCAGGGCGGCTACCGGCTGTCCTGAACAGCCCAGAACTTCGGTATCAGAGCGTTCCTCAATGGGGATCTGCTCACCACTGCTGATATTCATATCGATGGTCGTGGTGGGTGCTGCCACCATAAATTTAATACCATGATGTCGGGCCATTACGGCCAGGGCATAAGTACCGATTTTATTGGCCACATCTCCGTTAGCGGCAATACGATCCGATCCGACAATAATCCAGCGAATGGGCTGCTCAGTGGTTTGAGAGGTTTTTATCATATGTGCCGCGGCTCCTTCCACCAGTAACGACACTGGTATATTCTCCTGTACCATTTCCCAGGCGGTTAAACGGGCACCCTGCAGCCAGGGACGGGTTTCATCAGCATAAACATGGCTGATTTTACCCTGGGCAAAAGCACTGCGTATGACCCCCAGGGCAGTTCCATAGCCCCCGGTCGCCAGAGCACCGGCATTACAATGGGTCAGAACCGCACAGGGTTCCGTGATTAAATCGGCACCCAACTGGCCCATTTTTACATTAGCTGCAATATCATCCTCATGTACCTGTCTGGCTATACTCAGCAGCGTTGCTACCGGATCTTCACTATTTAAACCTTTAATGACTTCCCGCATCATATCAATGGCCCAGAACAGGTTGACGGCAGTCGGTCTGGATTGCGCCAGACTATCCAGATCGTCCTCAATAGCGCTTTTCCAGTTTTCCGGCTGCTCTTTTAAACGTTCACGGGCGGCAATAACAATACCGTAGGCAGCGGTTATGCCTATGGCCGGTGCACCTCTGACCACCATATCCGTAATGGCCTGTGCGACTGCCTTAACATTATCCAGGGCGATATAAGTTTCCTCCTGCGGCAGCAGGCGCTGATCCAGAAGAAACAGTTTATCTTCTTTCCAGATAATGGGTTTAATAGAGTCATAGGCTTTCAGGGGCATGGATATTACCTTAAATTATTTGTTTATGTGTTAAAAATCATTTTTATAACAAAACTTAAACGCAATATCATATAATCAATTGCTATAAAGAAACAGGCCAATTTGCGGAGGAATTTGTGCTGAATGTAGAGCAGATCATTTATGGTCGCTGGGTAATACCTTTAGACACTGAAACAGAGTCAGACAAAAGCGTTTTAGAACATTATGCTGTGGTTATTGATAACGGCATTATTGTGGATATTCTTTCAGCCGATAAATGCAGAAAAAAATACCAGGGGGCTATTGAACATCATCTGGACTCACATGCCCTGCTGCCCGGTTTTATTAATACCCATACCCATGCTGCCATGTCACTAATGCGCGGTATGGCGGATGACCTGCCTTTAATGGACTGGCTGAACAATCATATCTGGCCGGCCGAGGCAAAATGCGTTAATTATAAATTTGTAAAACAGGGTACGGAACTGGCCATTGCTGAAATGCTGCGCAGCGGCACCACCACCTTTAATGATATGTACTTTTTCCCCGATGCCGCTGCCAAAGCCGCAGAACAAAGCGGTATTCGTGCATGCATAGGTCTTATTGTCATTGATTTTCCCTCTGCCTGGGCCAAAGACGGGGCTGAGTACCTGCACAAGGGACTGGAACTGTATGAGCAGTACCGTCATCACCCCCTGATCACTACAGCCTTTGCCCCCCATGCCCCCTATACGGTATCGGACGACAATTTTATTAAAATCAATGCCCTGGCAGAAGAACTGGATATCCCTGTACATATCCATCTGCATGAAACAACCGATGAAATTCAGCAGTCTCTGAGCAATACAGCCCTGCGTCCTATTAAACGACTGGAACAACTGGGCCTGTTATCCCCTTCCCTGCTGGCAGTGCATATGACCCAGTTACAGGAAGACGAATTTGAAGTGCTGCAGCGTTATGGCGTTAATGTGGTCCATTGTCCGCAATCCAATATGAAGCTGGCCAGTGGTTTCTGTCCGGTCAGCCGCTTACTTGAAAATAATGTTAATACAGCTCTGGGAACTGACGGTGCAGCCAGTAATAATGATCTGGATATGCTGGGAGAATTACAGTCTGCAGCTTTACTGGCTAAAGCGGTGAGCGGTGATGCCTCTTCTGTACCGGCTTATTCAGCTCTGCGTATAGCCACCATAAACGGGGCAAAAGCACTGGGCATTGATGCTATTACCGGTTCCCTGGTAAAAGGCAAGGCTGCTGATATTATTGCTATTGATCTGGATGCTATTGAAACCCAGCCGGTTTACCATCCGGTTTCACAGATTGTTTATTCGGCATCAAGGGAACAGGTCAGTGATGTGTGGGTACAGGGGAAGCATTTGTTGAAGGGGAGGAAGTTGATGACGATTGATGAGGGGGAGGTTAAGCGACAGGCTGGGGAATGGAAGAAGAGCGTTGAGCGTTGAGCGTTGAGAAAGAGCTTAGGGGCTTTGAGTTTTTTTGTAAATATTGGGTAAATATTGGATAATGGGTTTATGAATAATGTAAAAGATACGTCTTCACAGGGGAATGTGGATCTGCAGGAGGTGGCTAAGTTTGAGGCCATGTCTACCCGTTGGTGGGATAAGGATGGGGAGTTTAAGCCGCTGCATGATCTGAATCCTGCCCGGCTGGCTTATATTAAGCAGAGAGCGCATGGGCTGGAAGGTAAGAAAGTGCTGGATGTGGGGTGCGGCGGCGGTATTTTATCGGAAAGTATGGCGCATGAAGGGGCGGATGTTACCGGTATTGATATGGGGGATGCCAATCTTACTATTGCCCGGATGCATCTGTACGAGTCCGGTGAAAAGGTTGAATACCGGAAAATTACCGTTGAAGAGCTGGCTCAGGAACAACCTGGAGCCTTTGATGTAGTCACCTGTCTGGAAATGCTGGAGCATGTTCCGGATCCGGGTTCCATTATACAGGCCTGTAAAACTCTGGTTAAACCCGAAGGTGATGTATTTTTCTCTACCGTTAACCGCAATGCCAAATCCTATGCTATGGCGATTTTAGGGGCTGAATATGTCCTTAAACTACTGCCTAAAGGCACCCATGATTATAAAAAGTTTATCCGCCCTTCAGAACTGGATCAGTGGATACGGGCAGCCGGCTTGAAAACTCAGCATATTTCCGGTATGACCTATAATCCCTTTACCGGCCACTGTAAACTCAGTGATGATACCGATATAAACTATCTGGTTCACGCCAGACCCGCCAGTTAAAGCGTTTTTAAAGCTATGTCAACTCAGGCAGTACTATTTGATCTGGACGGCACCTTTGCCGATACAGCACCGGATCTGGCCGCCGCTCTTAACCAGGTACTTCAGGAACAGGGTAAGCCTGCCCTGCCCTTTGAACATATCCGTCCGGTTGTTTCCCACGGCGGTATTGCCCTGATTAAACTGGGCTTTGATATTCCCCAGGAAAGCCCGGAATTTGAGGCATTAAGACAGCGGCTGCTGGCTATTTATAAAAACAATATCAGCCAGTTAACCCGCTTATTTGAAGGTATGGATGAACTGGTAACAGAACTGGAAAACAGCGATATTGCCTGGGGAATTGTGACCAATAAACCGAGCTGGCTGACCGATCCATTAATGGCACAGCTGGGTTATAGTCAGAGGGCCGGAACTATTGTCAGCGGAGATACCACCAGTGAACGCAAACCTCATCCTGAGCCCCTGTTTCATGCCTGCCGGGAAATAAACTGTCCGCCGGAACACTGTCTCTATGTGGGTGATGCCGAACGGGATATTATTGCCGGTAGGCGGGCCGGGATGAAAACTCTGGGTGCGCTGTTCGGCTATATTGAAGCGGATGATGATCCCCGGAGCTGGGGTGCGGATGCGCTGATTGAGCATCCACGGGAAATAAAGGATTTTTTGTAAGGGGTAAGAGCTAAGATGTGTTAAGTGTTAAGAAACAGCTTAATCCAGTGCGTCGTCTACTGCACGTTTGGTGTCATTGTAGATTTCTTTGCTTTTTTTACTGACATCTTTCTGTATCTGCTGAAATTTTTTGTCTATTTCCTGCATTCGGGCGCTATCGCCAAAGGGGTTGGACATAATGGGTTGATCCTTGCCCAGATTAACCCCAATCCACAGGCCGATAATCCCCCCAATTAAAAAGCCTAATAATAAATCTTTCATCGTTGTTACCTCTCCTGTCAATCACAGGTATTATATTGGTCAAAACCCAGGAAAATACAGGTAAATTTTCCTCAACTCCGGATTGCACCAAAAGGATTTAGTCTATTTGTAATAGTTATTATCTGTAGTTTAAAGTATATTTAGATTTTATTAAAGATATGGACATATTTCTTTATTTTAACGGCAAAATCACAACAAATGCATGCTCCCAATACGCAACTTCTAGAAGCTTATCAATTTTGTATGGCTATGGCACGCAGCCATTATGAAAACTTCCCGGTCGCTTCACGCCTGCTGAAAAAAGACCTGCGTTATCCTGTCAGTGCCGTGTATGCCTTTGCCCGCAGCGCCGATGATTTTGCTGATGAAGGTAAACACACAGAATCTGAAAGATTAGCCCTGTTAAATAATTTTGAGGAGGAGCTGGACAGAATACAGGCTGGTCTGTCATCCACTCATCCGGTATTTATTGCCCTGAAAGATGTTATTAATCGTTTTCAGGTTCCTGTCAGTCTTTTTTATGATCTGCTTAAAGCATTTAAACAGGATGTTACCAAAACCCGTTATAACAACTTTTCTGAAATACTGGACTACTGCACCTTATCCGCTAACCCGGTCGGCAGAATTCTGCTCTATCTTAACCACAGTGCTGATAATGATAACCTGAACTATTCCGATGCTATTTGTACCGGATTACAGCTGATCAATTTCTACCAGGATATTGCTCAGGACATTGATGAAAATGACCGGCTCTATCTGCCTGTGGATGAAATGCAGCAGCTATCTGTCACTGCCTCTGATCTAAGACAAAAGATTAATAATGAGCATACCCGGGAACTGCTCAAACTTCAGCTGCAGCGGGCACGTTCTATTTTTATTCAGGGGCAGCCCTTATGTAAAAAGCTGTCTGGACGCTTTGCCTTTGAAATCGGGGTTATTTACCATGGCGGCCTGACAGTATTACAAAAGCTGGAAAAAAACACTGATAATATTTACCTGCGTCCCCGTCTAACCCGTCAGGATAAATTCAATATGCTCTGGCGTGGTTTATTATGTCCGTTTTTTTCCTGATATTTTCCCTCTGCTAAATTTTTCTTGATATCTCCAGGTCAAATAACGACAATACAGTTATGTCTGAAAATCCAGTATCCATAGATACCCCCGTAAACAAAAGCGCCTCTCTTTCTGTACGCCGACGTCTGACCCGGGATTTAATTATCCTGGTGTTACTATTAAGCACAGCCTTCCTGGTTTTATCCTGGTTTTATATACGCCAGGTGCAAAAGGATATTACCCTCACCGCAATTGAAGCGGCGGAAAAACGAGTCATTGAAAAAAAGCAGCAGATCTTTCAGCCCATCAGCAATAACCTGCTGCTATCACGCAAATGGGCTGAACTGGAATCTCTGACCCCGGATAAACAAAATACCTTTAATAAACGATTTATTCCGGTACTGGAAACCCTGCCGCAGATATCTTCAGTTATTCTGGCCAGTTCCGACGGTAAAGAGTATTTTTTTTCCCGCAAGGACGATTACTGGTTATCCCGTTATATTGATCCACAGCAGAACAATAACACTGCTGAAATGCGTTTATGGAACGGTAATAACCAGTTAATAAAAAAATGGCAGGAAAAAGTCGATTACAGTTCCCAGACTCGTCCCTGGTTTAAACTGGCACAGACACTGGACAGTAAAACCCCAAGCAAATGGACTAAACCCTATAGCTTTTACACTATGCAGACCCCAGGCGTTACTGGTGTCAGCCGCTGGAAAGGCAAGGACAATAAAACCTATATTCTGGCTTACGATGTCACCCTTTCAGATATTGCCCAGTCTTTGTCCAGCAAGGAACAGGACACCGGCAATATTGCTTACCTGCTTAGCCCAGACGGAGAAGTGATTCTGCCGCCCGGAAACACCCAATACCTCAGGGGAAGTCCGGAAAAAGGCAGTTTGTTTTCCCCCGGTCATGACTCAGACAATTACATCATTTTTGACTCTGTTACCAACTGGATCAATAAAAAAAGGCCCGTTAATCAGCCTATCTACTTTTCCCGCAATGGCAAGCGCTGGTGGTACAAAATATTTTCCCTGGATCACCAGCACCATTCCCTGTATGCCGGGGTTATCGTACCGGAAAAGCCGCTCACTGCAATTATTCGGGAAAACATCCCGTTTATTCTGGCCGGCAGCGGGATTATATTGCTGTTTGCCTTTGGTTTGTCCCGTTTTCTGGTTAATAAATACGCACACCAGCTTAAGGATGTGCCTAAGACGGCCATTTCCAATAGTCACTTTAAAGATGAAATCTATGAGCTTATTCGTCAGGGTGAAAGTGAAACCCTGGAATTTAAATCAACCATGCGAAAAAACCTGAAAAGCGGTAAATTCGGCAAGGAAATCGAAATTGCCTGGCTTAAAGGGCTGGTGGGATTTATGAATACTAATGGCGGTATCCTGCTCATCGGAGTGGATGATGATGGCTCGATTCTGGGCATCGATGCGGACGAATTTGCCAATGAAGACAAAATCATGCTGCATTTTAAAAACCTGCTCAGCCAGCATATCGGACTGGAATTTTCCAGTTTCCTGAATCTGATCATTAATCAGGTTGAAGGCAAAACAATTCTGGTGATTGAATGTGAACGAGCCAATCGTCCGGTGTTTTTATATAACAAAAATGAAGAAGATTTTTATATTCGCAGCGGGCCGGCCAGTGTCAAGCTGAGTGTCAGCAAAGTCCTGAAATACGTTGAAAACCGCTATTGATAATTGGTCTTATTTCTGAGCATCCTCAAAGTCCATCTGGATGCCCACGGCCATACCGGCTCTGAGAAATTTACCGTGATAACGCCTGGCTTTAGCCAGGTCCGGGGTTTTCTTGATAATTAAACGAGTGGAACCCTGATTAAAAAACTTTTCTTCCACCTGGTCTTCCGTCAGGCGTGTAATGGCCGCAAGGTTATGAACAACCTGCTGTTTATCAAATCCTGTGATAATTTCCCCCATAAAAACTACTGAGTAGCTGACCTCTTTATCACTAGCAGACATATCCGGAACCTGTTAATTACTTTAGGATAATATTTCACACTTAATGATATAATAATAGATCATAAAAAGTGATTTTGTGAGATGATAGTGATTATTCACAGATATTCTTGTTTAATTTAGGATTATACCGGCCAGAAAGCTTAATTTATGACCCCAGACGAATATTGTCAGGAAAAAACCCAGCAAAGCAGCTCCAGTTTCTATTACAGTTTTCTGTTCCTGACCCCGCAGCAGCGTCAGGCTATGACCGCTCTGTATGCCTTTTGCCGTGAAGTGGACGATGTGGTGGATGAATGTTCTGATCCACAGGTGGCTGCCAGTAAATTGAACTGGTGGCGTCATGAAGTTAATGAACTCTTTAATGGTCAGCCTAATCATCCCGTTGCCAGAGCCTTACAGATCAGCGTCAAACATTACCCATTGCAACAGGATTATTTTCAGGAATTGATCACGGGCATGGAAATGGATCTGCACACCAGCCAATATTCTGATTTTAATGCACTTTCACTTTACTGTTATCGAGCCGCCGGTGTAGTGGGTTTATTAACCATTGAAATTCTGGGTTACCAGAATAAGCAGACCATAGAATACGCCAAAAAACTGGGAACCGCTTTACAGTTAATTAATATCCTGCGAGATGTTAAAGAAGATGCTCAACGTGGTCGGTTTTACATCCCTCAGAATGAGCTAAAACACTTTGAACTGTCAAACAATGACCTGGCTGCCGGTAACAGCAGCACTAGAGCTCTTGAACTGTTTAAATTTCAGGCGCAACGAGCTGAGCAAATTTATCAGGACGCCTTTAAGGCACTGCCGCCTGAAGATCGTTACGCTCAACGTACCGGCATTATTATGGCAGAAATTTATTACGCCCTGTTAAAAAAAATACAGCAGAAAAACTACCCGGTTCTTGAACAGAGAGTAAAAGTGGCTAAACTGAAAAAACTCTGGATAGCCTGGCGTACCGCCCGCCGTGAATACCGTTTAAACCTCAAGACGCAGCCTTGAGCCAGGAAAATAAAGAGCCTTGAGCCAGGAAAATAAAAGCCATGACCCAGGACAGCCATACGTGCTCTTCAACAGTACATATTATCGGTGCTGGCTGGAGCGGCCTTGCCTGTGCCGTAACACTCGCCCACGCCGGCATTGCGGTTCAGCTGCTTGAAGCAGCACCCCAGGCCGGCGGTCGTGCCAGAACCGTTCAGTACAGAAAAAGTTTTCCTCATACCCCGCTTGATAACGGTCAGCATATTATGCTGGGTGCCTATCACCACACGTTAAAGCTGTTTAAACAACTGGGCATTAAGGAACAGGATGTTTTACACCGGCAATCCTTAAACCTGGTTTTATATTCACCCCACTCTCCTGTTATTCGGCTTACAGCACCTGCTCTGCCTGCACCATGGCATTTAATTATTGCCATGCTGACATTTAAAAATATTAGCTTAAAAGACCGTTTAAAACTGATTTTAATGTTAGTACAGATCCGGATAAAACAGTTTATACTAACAGAAGACTACTCAGTGGCAGAACTTTTGAACCGTTATTCTCAATCTCCACGACTCATTGAAGCCTTATGGGAACCCTTATGCCTGGCCACCATGAACACCCCCATAAAAGAAGCTTCTGCCCGGGTTTTCCTTACGGTTCTGGAAAAAAGCTTTAACCACAGCCGACAGGATTCAGATTTATTATTTTTTAAATGCGATCTGTCTTCTGTATTTGTAAATAAGGCACTCAATTATATCCGTCAGCATCAGGGTGAAATCCTTTTGAATCACCGGATTAAAAATATTGAACGGCAAACGGATACACTTTCTTCGAATACCTTTATCATCCATACCAGTAAGCAGACAATAAAGTCCGGCACTCTGGTACTGACAACACCGGCTTATATTACTGAAAAACTGCAAGGCCAGATTTTTAACCTGAAACCGGAACAAAGCAAACTGAAATTTACATACCAGCCTATCTGTACTATCTATCTTCAGTATCCGGAACACATTAAATTTGAGCAGGTTATGACCGGTTTTTTTGGTACCTTAAGTCAATGGGCCATTGATCATCGTATTAATAAACAGCCCGGTCTGATTGCAGTGGTTATCAGCAGTTCAGGCCGACATCTGCAGCTTCCTGAAGAACAACTTGTGGACACTATTCATAATGAACTGAAACTGGTGCAGCCGGATTTACCCTTATGGCAGGACTACCAGGTGGTTATAGAAAAAAAAGCCACCTTTAACTGTACGGTTAATATAAATGCTGTACGACCCAATGTTCAAACCTCTCACAAACAAATATTTCTGGCCGGAGACTATACCCGTACGGCCTATCCGGCAACACTGGAGGGGGCGGTTATTAGTGGAATGCAGGCAGCACAGCATATTATTGAACAGCGGAAACAGTAAAGTACTTTACCCGCTATCAAAATATGTCTAAAATCTTTTATTCCATACATCATAGATCTTAAAGGAAATTATCAATGTACGATTACTCTGCACCTGAACAATTATTAAAGGATCGTGTACTTCTTGTTACCGGTGCAGGTGACGGCATTGGTAAGGCCGCTGCCAAAGCCTATGCCCAGCATGGTGCTACCGTTATATTACTGGGCAAAACCATAGAAAAACTGGAGCATGTTTATGATGAAATTGAACAGGCCGGTTATCCTCAGCCTGCCATTTACCCCATGAACCTTGAAGGCTCCAGTGCCAAAGATTACCAGGATATGCAACTGACTCTGGATAAAGAGTTTGGACGACTGGACGGCATTCTGCACAATGCTGCACTATTAGGCAGCCTGACCCCTATTAGTCAGTACGATATGGAACACTGGTCAAAAGTAATGCAGGTTAATCTTAATGCACCCTATATGCTGACCCGCATGTGCCTGCCTTTACTGGAAAAATCCGATGCTGCCTCTGTGGTGTTTACAACCGATGATGTGGGAATTAAAGGTAAGGCCTATTGGGGTGCCTATGCCATCAGCAAGGCGGCCACTAATAATATGATGCAGATTCTGGCTGATGAAATGGAAGCCAATACCAATATTCGGTTTAACTGCATTAACCCCGGTAAAGTGGCAACCACTATGCGCTCCAAAGCCTATCCTGGAGAAAACCCCAATACCATTGCCCAACCGGCAGATATTATGAATGCTTATTTATACTTAATGGGAGTGGACAGTAAAGACATTAATGGTCAGATTATTAATGCTCAGTAATAGCTGTGAAGGGTTGAATTAATGAACCGTGCTAAGCTGTGAAATATCCTGCTTAAACATGTCATGTATTAAAATAGGTTTTTCTACCCCAAAGCCCTGAGCATAATCCACGCCCAGTTCTTTAAGCACCTGCAGAATATCATCGTTTTCTACGTATTCAGCGACTGTTTTCATGCCCAGGAAATGTCCAATTTCGTTAATCGATTTAACCATGGCACGATCTTCGGGGTTATTGGCAATATCTTTAATAAATACCCCGTCAATTTTAAGATAATCCACAGGCAAGTTCTTTAAATAAGCATAGGATGACAGGCCGGTGCCAAAGTCATCCAGAGAAAATTCACATCCAATATCCTTGATGGCATGAATAATATTAATGGCATGGTTCATGTTTTTAATGGCCACGGTTTCAGTAATTTCAAAACAAATTCGCTCTGGTGCAACATTATATTGTTCAAAAACACCCTGAATAAACTCCAGAAAATCCATATCATTTAAACTATGCCCGGACAGATTGATGGCTACACCGCCCATTTGTTCCAGTTGTTCAGGGTGGTCTGAATACCAGTTAAGGACATAATTGACTACCCAGCGATCCACATCCACCATTTTATTATACAGTTCTGCCGCCTCAATAAATTCTGCCGGTGGACTGTTTTTTCCTTCTTTATCTTTTACCAGCAGCAGCATTTCATAATGAGGAGGCAGGTTTTGATCAATAATAGGGTGCAGCCTATGACAGCGTATATCCAGCTGATTATGTTTAACCATCTGATCAATACGGGTCGCCCAAAGCTGTAGTTCCTGACGATGATTAAGCTCAATGGCATCGTATTCCAGAATATGGATGCGGTTACCACCGGTTTCCTTGGCAATTTTAGAGGCCATTAACACTGCATGCAGGAATAATTTAGCATCATTGTATTCAGAAACCATAACCACTCCAATACTGGCCGCAAGACTGAGCATTTCATTTTCCCAGGTGAAATTAAAGTCATGAATAGTATTACGCAAATGTTCTGCAAATGTATGGGCTTTATGTTCATCATCATCCGGCAGCAGAAAAATAAACTCATCAATACCATAACGGGCAAAAAACACTTCATCACCAATTGACTGACGTATATGCTCAGCAATCTGTGCCAGGTATTGATCACCCGCTTCAAAACCGAATGTATCATTAATTAAATTAAATTTATCAATATTAACAAAACACAGACTCCGGCCTTCACCTGTTGTTTTAATTTTTTCCAGGGCCTCATCAAAGATACGAATAAATTCGACACGTTTAATTAAACCAGTTAACTTATCCCGGCTTAAGTCTTTAGCCATATCATCATGAACATCACCCAGAACTGCATACAGACTGCGTTCCATTAGCGGCAGGTCAAATTCTTTGGTCGGAGACAGGCGACCATCATTAAGCATGGAGACCACTTCTGATAAGGTATATACGCCCTGCTGTGTTCCTGACTTACCGGCAAAGACAAATACATTCTGGTTGTCACTACCCCATATAAACTGCAGTTTCTCCTTGTTATTCTTCTTTTTAAAGATAACGTAATCATTAACCTTAAGTCGTTTTGCAATGTGTTTATTATGCTGGGTAAGTGCATCAGATACCGGTTTGCTTAATTTTAAAATGGCAGTTTTATCTGACAGAGCATAGCCATTGATTAATAGTTTAGTAATAAAATCCTGATTTAAAGTTATTGATGAACTGCTTTTTCGTCCTGTAAGATAATTCTCTATCTCTGTCAGTAATTTTTTATCATATTGCTTAGATTCTTTGAGGCCCTGTTTTAAAATAAACAGAATGGTTTCTTTATCAATAAATTCTTCATGCACATTTTCATCAATACTTAACAGAAGCATATCAATAACCTGCAGATACTGAGTCCACTCAACAGAGTCCCGGCCTTTTTTCAGATAGGTTGTCACCAGAACCGGTATCCACTGATAACTGATTAAATCAGCTATAAGAGTGGGTATCGCTTTATCTGCAAGTCGTATAGCCAGTTCATTGGTTACTATCTGCTGGGCATTCCACTTATCTATAAGTTTATTTATGTTTTTATTATAATATTCGGCCTGCAGTTTAAGTAGCTGATTAAGTACCTCATGTACTTTTTCAAAAACCTGTAACTCCCTCTGGTAGTTTTTAAGAATATAAAGAACAAAACCTCTTGCCTTAATATAAAATTTATTTTCTTCATCCTCAAAATCTGTCATGGCCAGGCGGTTAATAACAATTCGTGCAGGATTGGACCATGACTCAAAAACATCCTTATGCAAAAGTGCCACCTTTAACAGCGGGATCTGCATAAGCAGCAATAATTTTTTTACTGGTTTTGTTAATAGTTCATCTGATGCGATAAAATTAAATAAACGGGTAATAATATCCCTGGTATAGAGATATTCATTGATCATTTCATGGGCGTATTTTTCTTTATCTATATGCTTATCCAGTTCAGCATCAACAACAAACTGTTCATCTTTATTTTTAAGTGCACTCTGTTCATGCTTTTTCTGAACCACTGTTAAATCATCAACCAGCTGCAGCAATTGCTGCTGGTATTCCTCAGAAGCAAAAAATTCACTGCTGCCGTCCACCGCTTCATTATCTGATTTAAAGCTTAATAATTCCTTCAGGGTCTGATAGGTCGGAACCAGGTTTAAATTATTGTCCAGAGTTGTTATTTCAGTTTTATGTTCAGCCAGCTCGGGACTTAATAATTCTACCGGACGGGATGCCTGGTAATAAGCTGGCGGAATTCCCTGTGGCTGAGTAGAAAAAGGCTGAGAGGAACTAGCCTCAGAATAATAAGATGTTTGCTGAACCGGTTCAGTTGATTCCGAAGAGGCTTTAACAATGGTTAGTTTCTGTTTTTCAATAACGGGCAGGATATTATTATCAACCAGGATATTATTGATTTCTTTATAGATCTCAAACAGGTGATGATTCAGTACTTTTTCGAATTGCTTATATAATTCAATGGCAATTTCATTAGTTTCAAAATACTTATGGACCACTTCACCGAACTTTTTAAAAATAATCTCAGGTGAGAATGGGTTCGTTATAATTTTGTCTTCATCAATACCATAAAGAAAGGCCAGACGTTTTTTAATATGAGATAGTGGTTCTTCAAAATGGGGCTGGGTATTAACAATAATCTCATTAACCGCCAGCCAGTTTTCAAAATCATCCTGCGTAATTAAATCCAGTTCTCCTTCATTTTCAGTAAAACTCTTTTTTTCTGTACAACAAAGTTTAAACTGTTCTTCAATGGCATTAATAAAGTCAATTTTAAGGCTAGATTGAACTTTATCAATAATGGCTATAGCGTCAAAAAAAAGCAGTTGAGTGCTGTTAGTCCGGGATGCTTCAGCCTGTTCAAACAGAGAATCCCTGGAAACAGGGAAGAAAATATCGGTATTTTTGGAAAGATGGTTAAGAAAGATCTGCTGAATATGTTCTACAATTTGTCTGGAATTTTTATCCAGTGAAGTATGCTTATTGTCCAGCCCCTGCTTTAACTGTTCCCTGCTGAGATTTATCAGGGCATTAATGGCAGGATTAAAAATTTCAACAGCTATGGAGTCATCCTGAATACGATTGATCTTTACTTCCAGTTGAAAATTTTCAGGGGAGGTTTCATGAGCTATGCTGAATGAGACATCCAGGCGTTCACCAATACGAAGTTTATCAGGAATCGGCTGTTGTTCCTGCCATTTAAGTAGTAAACCATCGAAACCTACATTTTCTATAACAAAAGGCCATGAATGCCCATCCTTATTATAGACTGTGGCATCGACTCTAACAGGCGTTCGATGATGGTTTCTTCTTTCCAAGAGTTATCTCGTTATTTTCTCAATAAGAATAGTAACTACTCAGCGTATTCATCTTTTGCACCATTTCGACGTTATTTTCGTACTCAAATGGTCACGTATTGATATACGCTCACATTTTCCGTGCGTAAATGCCTTGAACTGGCACAAAATCTAAACACGCTGAGCAGTTACTAAGAATATCAGTTACCTATTAAGAATAGTCGATACGGGCATTTCTTCAAGCAATTTAGAGTGATTACAGTTGATTAACTGTTATGGATCCCCAGAATCTCATTTTCCCGGGCATATTTCTGCTGTTTGGCATTATCATTACGCCGTTTATCAACCGCTGCCAGGTACTCTTCATCAATGTCACCGGTAACATACTTACCATCAAAAACAGAACAGTCAAATTCTGTTATTTCCTTATTGCCCTTATGACAGGAGCGGATTAAATCTTTGAGATCCTGATAAATCAGCCAGTCAACACCAATTTCTCTGGCAATTTCTTCAGTGGTTCGTCCATGTGCCACAAATTCATCAACCGAAGGCATATCAATACCATAGACATTAGGGTATTTAACCGGCGGTGAAGCCGATGCAAAATACACTTTTCTGGCACCGGCATCCCTGGCCATTTTAACAATCTGGCTGGAGGTGGTACCCCGAACAATTGAGTCATCCACCAGCAGAACATTACGGTTTTTAAACTCCAGCTCCATAGCATTGAGTTTTTGTTTGACTGAGCTTTTTCGTTGTTTCTGTCCGGGCATAATAAATGTTCTGCCGATATAACGGTTTTTCATAAAACCTTCCCGATAGCGCACACCCAGGGTATTGGCCAGTTCAAGTGCTGAAGAACGACTGGTATCAGGGATGGGGATCACCACATCTATATCGTGATCAGGGTATTTTTTCTTAATCTTTTTAGCCAGTCTCTCACCCATACGCAGGCGAGCCTTGTAAACGGATATATTATCTATAATAGAATCAGGACGGGCAAAGTATACGTGTTCAAAAATACAGGGAGAGTACCTGGGATGATCGAAACACTGGTGTTTAAAAACTTCACCTTTGGCGGTAATAACTACCGCTTCACCGGGTTTAATGTCATCAATAAGTTCAAAACCCAGTACATCCAGGGCCACACTTTCTGAAGCAATACAGTATTCTACGCCCTCACTGGTTTCACGCTTCCCATAGACAATAGGACGAATACCATTGGGATCCCGAAAGCCCACAATACCATAACCGCTGATCATGGCCACACTGGCATAGGCGCCTTTACAGCGTTTATGTACCCGGTTGATGGCATTGAAGACATCTTCTTCATTAATTCTTAATTTGTGCAGCGTCTGAATTTCATGGGCAAAAATATTCAGCAGAACTTCAGAATCCGAGTCGGTATTGAGGTGTCTTAAATCCTCATTATAAATTTCTTCCTTAAGTGTTTCAGCGTTGGTTAAATTGCCGTTATGGGCCAGAGCAATACCATAAGGTGAATTAACATACAGTGGCTGGGCTTCTGCTGATGAGGAACTGCCTGCCGTCGGGTAACGTACATGCCCTATCCCCATTTTACCCTGTAAGCGAAGCATATCAATGGAGCTGAACACATCTTTGACCAGTCCGTTATCCTTACGCAAATGCAGTCGATTATGATCATAGGTAACAATACCTGCAGCATCCTGACCGCGATGCTGTAATACGGTTAAACCATCATAAAGATCCTGATTTACATTGGACTTTGCAACAATACCAATAATGCCACACATAATGTTTATACCCAGTTAGTAATGAATTTTTGCAGCGAGATCCGGCGGCAGGTAAGCCTTCATCATCTCTGCGAGTTGTTGAAAATGAGAAATTAAAATCGATTCCTTCCACCAGGGATCCTGGGGAACCAGCGTAAAGCCAGCCAGAAGTACCAGCACCCCGACAATAAGAATGCCCCGGGCTATGCCGAATAACATGCCAATGGCCCGATCAGTACCGGACAGACCCGTTTTGTCCACCAGCGAACCAATCATATTGCCTACCAGAGCAGACAGTATCAGGGTGATAATAAATAATATAGCAAAGGCCACCATTGCCAGAATAGACGGTGGTAAATTAAGATAAGGTCCGATAAAGATAGCCATGGAGTGCATGTACATCAGGCTCACCCAGATAGCCAGCACCCAGCCGGCCAGTGCCATGGACTCGCGCACAAAACCCCGCACGATGCTAATTACCGTAGAGATGGCAATTAAGACAATAATAATATAATCAGGCCAGATGAGTGACACTTATTATTCTCAATCATTTTATAAGCAGGCTATATTACCATACTCAGGTTTTATAGTTAACAATAATGGTTTTCTTTAACTGGAACTGTTTTTCTATTTTTTTCTGGATGGATAATAACTGCTCATACTTCAGATAAGGACCGACCCGCAGGCGATAGATTTTACCCTTTGAGGTTTTAACCGATTCAATATAGGCTTTAAAGCTTTTTTTTCTTAATTTGTCACGCAAAGTAAATGCATTTTTGCTATTACTGAAACTGGCAATCTGTAAGGTATAGGCCTGGCTGATTGTTTTGCTTTTGGGTTTGCTGGCTGGTTTGAACTTTTGTGCAGATACCACTTTAGCCGGTTTTGCTGTCCTACTGATAGTAATTTTACGGGTAACCGCTTTAAGGTTTTCCTGGGTCACCTGTTTAATCGGCTTTTTAACCGTCGACACACGTTCCACCGGTATGGATTCAACGGCCTCCGGCGAGGGTACATTTTTAATGGGGGCAATTTCAGGCAGTTTTTTATTGAGTTCAGCCGGCAGCGGCGGGATATTACTGCCATAGATCGCCTGTTGCGAGTATAGTGCATGTTGAGAATCACTGCCGCTATTGAGCAATAAGGGAATAATAATAACGCCCAGTGAGACCAGGACAATAGCACCAATCAGGCGCTGCTTTATATTAACATCGGTCTGTTCTTTAATCATAGCGCTTATAAATCCGCTCTTGAAACTGCTCTAAAAACTGTTCTTAAAACATAGCCATCGTTAATCATATTATTCACCAAAAAACCGTAAAGCCTCAGACACTGTAAAAAAAGAACCAAAAACAAGCAGATTGTTTTGATACCCCCCGCTGGTTTGCAGCTTATTATTATACTCATTATAGTGCTGATATGCCTGCTTAAAGTCTACAAAACAATATGTTTCTGAATCCTGTCCCAGTTGTTCCTGAACGATTGTTCTAATGGCTTCAGCCGGCATGGCTCGCGGCGTATCCAGTTCAATAATACTCCAGCTCTGAGCCACCGTTTTTAGCTCAAGCAGCACACTGGCAATATCCTTATCTTTAAGCATGCCCACAATGATATGCCATTTACCGGGTACTGACAGTGCCTGCAGAGTCTTTCTTAAAACCCTGGTGGCCTGCACATTATGTGCGACATCTGCAATAACCAGCGGTTCAGTTTTAAGGATCTGAAAACGACCGGCAAGCGTCGCAGTGAATAAGCCCCGCTTGATTTCCGCCTGGGTCACAGGCCATTGTGAACGGATTAACTGCAGAATAAACAGTACATTGGCAGAATTTTTCAGCTGTATCTGACCGCCCAGAGCAGGTAAAGGCAGGTTATAGTATGGCTCAAAACAACTGCTGTCAGCAGGCAGCCAGTCCCATTGCTGCTCCCTGAGCCGATAGTTATAATCCTTACCAAACTGGTAAAATTCCAGCTCCTCCACCGCTACTTTTTCAGCAATACTGCTAATTAACGGCTCATCACCGTAAATGGCCGGTTTATTGTTTCGATAAATACCGGCTTTCTCCAGGGCAATACTGTCCAGATCATTACCCAGCCAGTCCTGGTGATCAAAATCCACAGTAGAAACAAAGGCAATATCCGGTTCTATGGCATTAACCGCATCCAGTCGGCCGCCCAGTCCCACTTCCAGAATAACAATATCACATTGCTGCCGGAAAAAAACTTCGATAGCTGCCAGAGTACCAAATTCAAAATAGGTCAGGGAAACATTATTACGACTGTTATTGATACGACTAAACGCATCACAGATCAGTTGATCGGCAACAGGAACCTGCTTAATGCGGATCCGTTCGTTGTATTGCTGAAGATGAGGGGAAGTGTAAGTGCCGACCTTATAACCGGCCTGGGTCAATATCGACTCCAGCAAAGCCACTGTGGAGCCTTTACCATTGGTCCCGGCGATTGTGATCACCGTATAAGGCATAACCACAGTCTGTTGTTCGGGCTGACTAAACTGCGGATACAGGCGATAAAGTACCTGTTTGAGGCGTTTCAGCCCCAGCTCAATTTCTGACGGGTGCAGGTTTTCCTGCCAGTCCAGCCATTGCTGCAGTTGGGTAAAACTGGCAGGATCAGAGGGCAGGATCAGCCCCCCTTGTTCATTAACATGGACAGAACATTGACCAGGGTTTTACCCATATCATGGCGGCTAACAATCATGTCTACAGCACCATGTTCAAGCAGAAATTCACTGCGCTGAAAACCTTCCGGAAGTTTTTCTCTTACGGTCTGTTCAATGACCCTGGGACCGGCAAAACCAATCAGCGCTTTGGGTTCGGCCATATTAATATCACCCAGCATGGCAAAACTGGCTGAGACTCCACCCATAGTCGGATCAGTCATCACCGAGATAAAAGGCAGGCCCCGACGACGCAGTTTACCCAGCGCGGCACTGGTTTTGGCCATCTGCATAAGAGAAAACAGGGCTTCCTGCATACGTGCTCCACCACTGGCAGAAAAGCAGACAAAAGGTAAATCATTGTCCAGGCAGTGATTAACACAGCGAACAAATTTTTCACCGACCACTGAGCCCATGGAACCACCCATAAACTTAAACTCAAAGGCAGCGGCAACCAGTGGAAACTCATTGATTTTACCTTCCATGGCAATCAGGGAATCTTTTTCTCCGGTTGCCTTCTGGGAAGCTGTAATTCTATCCTTATATTTTTTAGAGTCCTTAAATTTTAATTCATCCACCGGTTCAAGGTTTTCAAATAATTCAGTAGTTGAACCCTCATCAAACAGGTTCATTAAACGTTTACGGGCACCAATACGCATATGATGATCACATTTAGGACATACTTCCTGATTGCGTTCCAGTTCCACCCGATACAATACTGCACTGCAGGCCGGACATTTGTCCCATAAACCTTCCGGCACACCTTTTTTCGATGCACCATCCGTACTGATGGACGGTAATAAGCGTGTAAACCAATTCATAGTCTATTCCAAATCAAAGTAACCTTAAGCCAGAATAAATCTGTTCAGTTACATTATGTGTATAATCAGGCATCCAGCGCAGTACGCATGGACGATAAAACCTGAGAGATATCTTTAATAATTTTTTCATTGCCGTCAGCATTATGAGCATTCTGTTCAACCAGGTTGACCAGGGCACTACCCACTACTACAGCCTCAGAAACCTTACCAATGGCCGCAGCCGTTTCTGCATTTTTAATTCCAAACCCGACACCCACCGGCAGGTCAGTGACTTCATTAATAATTTTCAGACGTTCCGCAACT
>JALVDE010000214.1 GCA_027009375.1 Gammaproteobacteria bacterium | reverse complement strand
ATCAGCATATAAGACCAGTGCCAAGTGAGCCGTTCTGTTTGGATCGTATTCCAGACGTTCAACTTTGCCCGGGATACCATCTTTATTACGTTTAAAATCCACAACACGGTAATGCTGCTTGTGACCACCACCGATATGACGGGTCGTGATCCGGCCGTTGTTGTTACGGCCACCGGATTTTGATTTCTTCTGCAGCAGAGGTGCGTAACCTGAGCCTTTATGTAGCTCATCATTCTTGACGCGAACTACAAAACGACGCCCTGCTGAAGTTGGTTTGCTTTTAATTACAGCCATCTTTGTTACCTCAACTTTAGCCCGGCTATTCGCCCGACATCATCTCTATGGTTGAACCCTCTGCTAAGGTAACGTACGCTTTTTTCCAGTCTTTACGACGACCGGTCATACGGCCAAAACGCTTAACTTTACCTTTTGCAACACTTGTCTGTACTTTTTTAACTTTTACGTCAAAAGCACTTTCCACCGCTTTTTTGATTTCCGGCTTTTTAGCATCAATGGCTACTTTGAATACATATTGGTTATTGTATTCGGCATTTAATGCACTTTTTTCAGAAATATGCGGCGCAATTAATACGTTGAAGATACGTTCCTGGTTCATTTGAGCATCTCCTCAACTTTTTTGACTGCATCTTCAGTCATAATTACTTTTTCATAACGCACCAGATTGACCGGATTAACATGTTGAGCATCGCTGTACTCAATATTAATCAGGTTGCGTGAAGACAAATAGATATTTTGATCAAAGTCTCCAGTCACAATCAGGGCATTATCTGAACCCAGATTTTTCAGAGTTGCTGCCAACTCCTTAGTCTTTGGTCCTTCCATTTTTAAATCGGATAATACTATCAGGCGATCCTGACGAACCAGTTCAGAGACAATGGCGGCCATTGCACTGCGGTACATCTTACGGTTAACCTTTTGTGAAAAATCACGATTTTTAGCAGCGAAAGTGGTACCACCACTACGCCATATCGGGCTACGAATAGTACCAGAACGAGCACGACCGGTGCCCTTCTGACGCCATGGCTTCGCGCCACCACCGCTTACTGCGGAACGATTTTTCTGAGCTTTAGTGCCAGCACGGCCGCCTGCTAAATAAGCAGTAACCACCTGGTGAACCAGTGCCTCATTGAAATCTTTATTGAATGCAGTTTCAGATACTTCTACCGTCTTTTTAGAGGCA
Source organism: Gammaproteobacteria bacterium (assembly GCA_027009375.1). Taxonomy (GTDB): domain Bacteria; phylum Pseudomonadota; class Gammaproteobacteria; order GRL18; family GRL18; genus JANELJ01. The sequence goes on along the minus strand of JALVDE010000214.1, from coordinate 2,028 downwards.
TTACCTGAAGCTGTTGTTAAATTCAGTTCCATTTAATTATCCTCTATGCTTTAACTGCTGGCTTAACGATAACATCTGCATTTTTAGAACCCGGAACACCACCGCGAACCAGTAACAGATTGTTGTCAGCGTCAACACGAACGACTTCAAGGTTCTGTACAGTACATTTGGCTGCACCCATGTGTCCGGACATTTTCTTGCCCTTGAATACACGGCCTGGCGTCTGGTTCTGACCAATAGAACCATTAGAACGGTGAGAGATTGAGTTACCGTGAGTCATATCCTGACGATGGAAGTTATGACGCTTGATACCGCCCTGAAAACCCTTACCAATTGAAGTACCGGTAACATCAACAATCTGACCGGCTTCAAACAGATCCGCTTTAATTTCAGAACCTGGGGTTAATTCAGTGGTTTCATCATCAGCTAAACGAAATTCGACGGTTTTACGACCGGCTTCAACACCTGCTTTGGCAAAATGACCTGCGGCAGCTTTGTTGACACGGTTGGCACGACGATTTCCTACAGTAACCTGAATTGCATTGTAGCCGTCAGTTTCACAGGTTTTAACCTGAGTAACACGGTTCGGCTCCATTTCAATGACTGTAACAGGGATGGATTCACCCTGCTCCGTAAAGATCCGGGTCATCCCGACTTTACGGCCTACTAGACCTAAACTCATTTTAATTTCCTCTGCAATTTGCTGTATAGAGTATTTTTTATCTTTCTGAAATACAAAAAATAACCCTGCAGTCTGCTCTGCTTTTTAATCACTTTAAAAAGCTGCAAATCGCATCGGAATCATACTGTCCTCACTGATATGATCAGCCGGCAGTATTGAATATCTTTGTAATTATCAGAAAGCTTCCAACTCTTTTAACAAAAGCAATCTGGGCGCTGACTTCGGTTGATCAGCACTCGCATTTAAAAAACGTTTACTTAATCCATTTAATTCAAAACGAAACGCCCCAAAACAGGGAGCCGGATAAAGTCAAAAATAAAATAAATCGTATATTTTTACGGCAATCAGGCTATTTTAAGCCTGTTTTACACATTTTATACGTTTAAGTTGTAACCCAGCGACTCGAAGTAGCTGGGTAAAATTATAAGAGGCGGTATTTTAGTTCAATTTAATCTGAACATCAACACCTGCAGCAAGATCAAGCTTCATTAATGCATCAACCGTCTTGTCAGTTGGCTTAACAATGTCCATCAGACGCTTGTATGTGCGCAGTTCATACTGGTCACGGGCATCTTTATTGACATGAGGAGAAGTCAGAACATTAAAACGTTCTTTACGGGTAGGCAGAGGGATTGGGCCCTTAACCATCGCACCGGTACGCTTGGCAGTTTCAACAATTTCCTTAGCACTGATGTCAATCAGACGGTAGTCAAATGCTTTTAAATGAATGCGGATTGTTTGATCTTCAGTTGACATATATTTGTCCTGTTTAATTTGTTTACAAATACTTCCCCCTTTTAAAGAAGGGGGAAGTAGGAGCGATTACTTATTCAATAATCTTGGCGACAACACCCGCACCCACAGTACGGCCACCTTCACGAATTGCAAAGCGTAAGCCTTCTTCCATCGCAATAGGAGCAATCAGGGTAACGACCATCTGCACGTTATCACCTGGCATAACCATTTCTACGCCTTCGGGTAATTCACAGGCGCCGGTGACATCAGTGGTACGGAAGTAGAACTGGGGACGATAGCCTTTGAAAAACGGAGTATGACGACCACCTTCCTCTTTGCTCAGTACATAGACTTCAGCTTCGAAGATGGTGTGTGGCGTAATGGAACCGGGCTTGGCCAGTACCTGACCACGTTCAACTTCTTCACGCTTGATACCACGCAGAAGAACACCTACGTTATCACCCGCCTGACCCTGGTCAAGCAGTTTACGGAACATTTCTACACCCGTACAGGTGGTAGTCTGAGTTTCCTTGATACCGATGATTTCGATTTCTTCACCCACCTTGATGATTCCACGTTCGATACGACCGGTTACTACGGTACCACGACCG
>JALVDE010000213.1 GCA_027009375.1 Gammaproteobacteria bacterium | reverse complement strand
GCCGCTCTTTCTGCCCATAAAAATAACAATAACCGTCTGTTTAATCTGTCGGCTTTAAGTGACTTAACATTGCAACAGTATAATGACTTAACACCGGTGCAATGGCCGGTTACAGACGCTGTTTTTCAGGGTGCCGGCAAGGTTCTGCAGGACGGACAGTTTTATACAGCAGATAAAAAGGCGCATTTTATTGCGGTCACTCCGCAGGCACCGGCTGCCACACCGACTCAGGAGTATCCGTTTATATTAAACACCGGCCGGATACGGGATCACTGGCATACTATGACCCGAACCGGGATGTCCCCCCGGCTTTCTTCTCATACTATTGAATCTTTTGTGGAGCTGCATCCGGACGATGCACAAAAACTGGATCTTAAGGATGCTCAACTGGTCAAGGTCAGCAGCCCTCTAAAAGACAGACAGGGGAAAGAGTCTGAAGTTTTTGTGCGGGTACGCATCAGCGATAAACAGCAGCAAGGCAGTATTTTTATTCCTATGCACTGGAATGATCAGTTTGCCAGTCAGTCCAGGGTGGGCACCTTAATTAAGGCGGTAGTGGATCCTTTTTCCGGTCAGCCCGAATCCAAACATGCTATTGCCCGTATAAAACCCTGTCAGGCTAACTGGTATGGTTTTATGATCACCCGTGCCAGACCGCATCTGGAGTATTCTGATTACTGGTCCCGTTCCCGGGGTAAGGGCTTCTGGCGTTATGAACTGGCGGGTCTGAATAACCCGGAGGACTGGTCTGAACATGCCCATAAAATCCTGGCGCATAAGCTGGAGGATGAAAACTGGCTGGAACTGTATGATAAAGGCCGCAATTACTACCGGGCTGTTCGTCTGTCCGGGCAGCGGCTGGATTCCTGTCTGTTTATTACCCCTGATATTAACCTGCCGCCACGGGACTGGCTGATCAGCCTGTTTCATAAAGAGGCTGTCAGTCAGGAAGAACGCCAGAACCTGCTGCGTGGTGAGGCACCCAGAGATCAGGAAGATACCGGAAAAGTGATCTGTGCCTGTTTTAATGTGGGGGAAAAAACCATCAGAGAGGCCATAAAAACTAAAGGGCTTAAGACTGTTGAGGCCATTGGTGAGTGTTTAAAAGCCGGCACTAACTGTGGTTCCTGCAAACCGGAACTGGAAGAACTATTAAAAAGCGAGTTTTAAGCCGGAGTATTAATATCCTTTCTTAAGCGCTCAATTTCCTCAGTGGTACCAATAACCACCAGCAGATCATTGGTATCCAGTTTGTGATCAATGCCGCTGAGTTTAAAAATAAACTCATTGCCCAGCTCTTTGTCCACCACACCCAGTAAAATCAGATTGTAGTTCTGGGACAGGTGAGATTCGCCCAGTCGTTTACCGTCAAGAAAACAGTTTTCCTTTATTTTTATCTCGGCAATATTGATCAGGTTCTGACTGAACAGAGCCTGTTCTATGGTTTCAGAAACCAGGGGACGACGGATCATATTATAGATTTTACGGCCGCTGATCTCGTAAGGATCAATGACTTTGTCCGCCCCGGCGGCACGCAGTTTATCGGAAGAATCCAGGGACTGGCTGAGGGTAATGATTAAAATATCCGGATCAATATTTTTGGCTGAAATGGTCAGGTAAACATTCTTGGCATCTTTTTTAAAAAAACTGAAAATAACGCCCACATCCTGCCCAATACCCAGGGATTTAAGGGCTTCATCATCGGTATAATCAACATTTTTAAAATCAATGTGTTTTTTTTCTATACGATGAATACATTCCTCATCCTGAGAAACAATAGTAATATCGTGCTCTTTCTCTCTAAGCTGTCCGGCCACTTCAATAACCATGGAATTACAGCCGAATACTAAAATCCTGTCCCGTTTCATAACTTTCCAAGTGCCAGTTGGTCTTTAAAGTGGATAATGCTGTATTGATGGCCAATAACCAGAATAATATCACCGGCCTGAAGAATAAAATCATTATTGGGATTAAAATAAAAATGATTGTATTTAAAAATAAAAGGCTTATTGACGCATTTTTTATTTCTTTTCGTGGTGGTGATTACCCCGAAAAGTTCCAGCTTATTAGCCAGAAAGTTGACGTCTCCAATTCGCAGTCCATCCAATATACTTTTGTTTTTAACGGTAACGGTTTCCAGGCTGATATCATTTTTACCGGATAAAATATCATGTATGGCTTCAAAGGCAACGGGCTGGCCAATAAATTCTGCAGCAATCAGGCCGACCACTTTAAACGGTGCTACAGTATGATTGGCTCCGGCCTGCTGTAATTTTTTAACACTGTCTTTCTGGTTAGCTCTGGAAATAATTTCTATGTCAGGATTTAAATAGCGTGCCGTCAGGGTAATATAAACATTAACCACATCATTGCCGGTAAGGCACAGGATCATTTCGGCGTGTTCTTTAATGCCGGCACTTTTAAGCAGATCGCTGTTTTCTGCACTGCCTTCTATTACCAGATAGCCTGCTCTTTTTGCCCGGGCTACATTGATGGGTTCACTTTCAATAATAACAAAATGCTTTTTTTCTTCTTTTAAATAATCGGCAACCACAGAACCCATTCTGCCAAAACCGCATAAAATAGTATGTTTTACTTTCTTTTTTTCCAGTTCGGCAAATACACTGTTTTCCCGCAGTTCTTCCATCTTTTCATTAAATGAAGACACAATAATAGAGGTAATAAAGGCCATAACGGCAACACCGCAGATCACCAGTATCATGGTAATGACCCGGCCCTCGGTAGTCTGGGGGGTTATATCACCATAGCCGACCGTGGTTAAGGTGATCAGGGACCAGTACAGGCCGTCAAAAAAGGTAACAATCTCGCCGCCGTCCTCTCTGGCTTCAAAAAAGAAAATGGCAGTGGCAGAAGTGAACAGGATAAACAGGATAAAAATGGAGATGGTATAAAACTCAAAGCGTTTTTCTGATAACACCTGAATAAATTTATTGTAGCTGTGTACATAGCGAAACAGTTTAAACAGACGGAACAGAAGAAACAGGCGTAAAAAGCGCAGCGGTCTGTAACTGGGGATAATGGCGAGTAAATCAATAATCGCCAGCGGCTGGGTCATATATTCCCATTTTACGGCCAGAACTTTTTTTAGCGCTTTCCAGATAGAAAAAGGTTTGCCGATAAACTCGTCTTTTTCGTATTGTTCAATAATAATTCGGTGTGACGGGCTATACAGCCAGAGCCTCAGCAGGTATTCAATCAGAAAGACTGTCACAGCG
>JALVDE010000212.1 GCA_027009375.1 Gammaproteobacteria bacterium | reverse complement strand
AACAAACAAATAAACAAACAAACAATTTTTTTATTCTATTCATAATACAACCTTATAGCCTTATAAATTTAAATGTATTGAAGTTTAAGCATAGAATATGCCATAACACCTAAGCAATTGTATTTGAAGTGTTTGTATTTTTATTTTATGGAATTAAATATAAGAGTGTAAAATAAACTGACAGAATTTTGGTCTGTCATATAAATATTTCACAACTGTAGGATAATGTTGCTCAGTGCTTACCAATTACTATACGAAAAAAAATTAAATCAAGTTTAAAGTAAAAACTAATTTTATCGATATTGTTTGCAGGCAATCTATTGATTTATGTGTTAATGGCCACTATCGAGACAAGTAAGATTACTTCTCATTTACTCAAAATTACTCCAAAGGTCATTTACAATTAGTGTAAAAAATTTTGACAGTAACCCAACTAAAGTTCCATTTTTCATATGAACTTACCGCTAGATGGAATTTATAAACAAATAAGACTTTGCTAATTATGCAGCTTTGGGACGTTTGCAGCAGGAGTTGTGTCGGGTTATTCAGCTTGTCTGGATCATGTTTTAAATAAACTGCCCTATGCCGATACTGTTGAAAAGATTGAAGCGTTGCTTCCCTGGAATATTAAAAAGTCAGTTTTAGGAAAAGTAAATGACGCTGTTTATTGAGCAGTTACTAACGGAGGATTTAGAATGAATACATATCAGGGTGGATGCTTATGTAATGCCGTGCGTTACAAAACGACTGCTGAATCATTGAATCATAGGGTGTGTCACTGCAGGGAGTGCCAGAAAGCAATCGGTGCTTCTTTTAACGCTCGTATATTGATGCGTATTAAAGACGTTTCTATCACCGGCCCGATTAGCACATTTTACTCATCAAAGACTCTTGAGCGAGGTTTTTGTTCACATTGTGGTTCTACAGTCTTTTCACGACGTTCTACTGCCGGAGTCATTGGCTTGACCGTGGGGAGTTTGGATGATCCGTCAGTTTTTAAGCCTGATATGCATTTCTGGGTATCATCCAAACAACCGTGGATAGAAATTTCAGATGACCTTCCTCAATATCCCGAAGACCCTCCATCTTCGGGTTATTAATTTTATGAGTAGTTAAAGAATACCATTGGCTACTTATTAAAAATTTTTTTTGAAAAACTAATTTGGCTTTAATTTAAAGTGGAATGGGATAGGGGGGGTAGCTTAAACAATGTCCTGCAGGCGTTAATTGTAGTCGTTCAGGTAATCATGAACAGATACATTTTTTAACTCCTGATAACCCGCCCGCTTAATGCATCAACAATCTTTGAAGGTTTATCCTGTTTGCCCAGGGGGGCATTTAAAATATAATCCAGTTGATTACCGAACTGTCTGCGTACCTCAAAAGCCGAATAAGCCATATGTTTTCCGCTGAGATTGGCACTGGTTGAAATTAATGGCGCCTGGCTGCGCCGGCATAATTCATTGACGACTGGGTGAGCAGAGATCCTTACGGCAATGGAGTCATGCTGGCCGGTGATTAGCTCGGGTACATGTTCCCTGGCGGGTAATAACCAGGTGATGGGGCCCGGCCAGGTGTACCGTACTTTGGCCAGAATATCCGGGGGTAAGGGCTGGATATACTCATCCAGTTGGGATAAGTCTGAGGCCAGCAGGATCAGACCTTTTTCAACGGGGCGTTGCTTAACATGCAATAAGCGTTCAATGGTTTTATGAAAATGAGCCAGACAGCCCAGGCCGTAAACGGCTTCAGTGGGATAAGCAATCAGGCCGCCTTTTTTAAGAATTTGAGCGGCTCGGCGTATGTGCCAGGACATATATTAATGAATGCTGGGGGATTCTTCGTAGAGTAAATCCTGCAGCCAGGTAAAAGAACCGGCGGAATCAGGCAGATTAAACAGTACCATCAGGACTACCCATTTCATCTGCTCTGCATCAATATGGGGAATATCCAGTGCCAGTGCCTTGTCAATAATAATTTCACGCTGGCCGGGGCTGATCACCGTTAATTCCACCAGATCCATTAGAATACCTCTGGCCTGGATATCAAATTTGTCTGTTTCCATAGGGCTGTACAGACGAATGCTGTTACTTTCCAGAGCACTGATTTCTTCATAGCTTTCTTTCAGTACGGCCAGATCGTCCAGCCAGTCAAACGCCTGAGTAACTTTGGTATCCTGAAAACCAATTTTGCTCAGTTCCTTGCGAATGCTTTTTTCACTGGGGATGGTGGAATCCTCATCATCCAGATAGGTTTCAAAAAGATACATTAAAATATCAAGTACTTCTGTTTTCATGGTGTTTACAGGTCTGTCCCAATGGTTTTAAACTGCTCCTATTGTAAAGGATTAGCGCTGTGGAAGGAAGTAAAAGCATTCTGCTTCAGGATGCTGATGGTTTCCATTAGCTAAATAGTGGGTTTATAGACATTTACCCGGTTTTTCCCGGAATGTTTTGCCTGGTAGAGCGCTTTATCAGCGTTATTAAGCAGAGTATCTATAGTCGTATCTGTATTTTCCAGAGCGGCAACCCCCAGGCTGATAGTAAATTGAACATGGTCTCCATGAGTGGTCTTAACCGTTTCTTCGGCCACCTGTTCTCTGAGTTTGGATGCTAACTTCACTGCACCCTGCAGATCGGTATTAGGCAGTAGTATGACAAACTCTTCACCGCCAATTCTTGCTACTATGTCACTTTTACGTATGAAATCCAGCATTATGTCTGCCATTCTCTGGATTATGATATCACCTGCGGCATGGCCATAGTTGTCATTAATTTTTTTAAAGAAATCAATGTCTACCATAATGATACTCAAGGGTATTTTTTCACGATGAGCGAGGTTGATAAGATCATTGGCGATATTATGAAAATACCTTCTATTGTAAAGACCGGTCAGGGGATCCCTGTTAGCCTGCTCCTGTAAATTGTCTTTCAGGATATGTAACTGTTTGTTTATTTTACTGAGTTTTCTATAGTGGTACAGGCCGAAAAAACCCAGAATTGCCGCTGCAACTAAAACCCAGATTAACAACCTGTAATCGGGTTTTTGTTCATAACGGACAGAAATGTATTTATTGATAATTTTCTGGCTGGTAGCGGGAGGGAGCGCCTTAACCATTTTTTCAAATATGTTCAGTAATAGAGGGGCATCATTTCGGACACCAATGCTAAACGCCCATTTTTCTGGAAATTTGCCGGCAATTTTCAGTTCACCGACAAAATCTCTCTGGATGGCATGGCTGATGGAGGCAATTGTTTCAACAAAGCCGAAGAGTTCACCATTAACCACTTTTTGTAATCCGTCATTGATGTTCTCTACATCAACCACTTCAATATTGGGGTATTTCTTTCGAATGATTTCATTAAAGGCGTACCCTTTGACTATACCGATTTTGCTCTTTTTAAGACGCCTTATATCATCTATAAAAGCAACATCCATGCGGGTTGCCATGACCAGAGGAAAGCGAAGATAGGGGGAGGTAAAATTCATGTATTGTTTTCGATCTTCAGTCTCCATTGCCAGAGAAAAAATATCACATTGCCTGTTTTTTGCAGCCTGTATCGCCTCTGTCCATGTCCTGGTTTTTAGTGGCTTAATAGGAATACCGATTTCCTGCTGGAATATTTTAAAAAAATCAGCCGTTATACCAACATATTGGCCGTTTTTATCAAGACTCTCAAAAGGGGCAAAATCCGGATCGACACACATAGTGATTATTTTTTTCTTTTCCAGGTAGGCTGTTTCTGGTTTTGAAAAAAGTAAGGTGTTTTTATTATTATCGACAAACCAGCGCTTTTGCAGGCTGGTTTTTTCCTGCGGTGTGATCAGTTCATAGGCTTTTTCAAAGATAGATACCAGTTCCGGGGTGTCTTTGTGTGAGGCAAAGTGCAGGCTTTCAATACCGGCATCCTGCAAATCAAGAAAACCACCCTGTTTGATATTGGTGATAATGTTTTCAGTCGCCAGATAGTTGGCTACCAGCATATTATCGATGTCTATATCGACTTTTCCACTGGATAGTGCCTGCAGCATTTGCAAACTGGTTTCATAGTCGATAAAAATAGCTTCAGGATAACGTTTTTTAAGCACTTTGGTCGATGACCAGCCTTTACCAATGGCAATTTTTTTTCCTTTAAAATCAGCAGGGGAATTGATACTCTGTTCATTATCTCTGAGGATATAGGACAGTCTCCAGGGCATGTAAGGCTGGGAAAAGTGGTATTTTTTTACCCGCTCTTCAGACTTGCTCATGGCATGCATTAGATCAATATTTCTTTTATCAAACTGCTCCATCAGTTCATACCAGGAGTAGCCGTTAACAAACTTTATTTTAATACCGGCTTTTTGGGCAAGCAGTCTGACCAGATCAACAGAATAACCTTTCGGGACACCATTTTTTACAAAATCAAAAGGTGCCCAGTCCATCTCATTACTGACTTTAATAACAGGGTGTTTTTTCAGGTAGTGTTTTTCCTGATCGCTAAGAATAAGCTCTGAAGAAAATCCAGTAACAGGCAATAGTAAAAGGTAAATAAGCAGTGCAGCAAAAAATTTGCTCAAAATTTACTCCGTAAAAAATTGGCCTGGTATATATTGACTGGGATTCAATATATAAATGTAGTCCATAAAAGTGAGTTTTTCCATTAATTAAGGGGGCTGAAGAACTTAAAAAGAATTAAAGGTCAGTGAGACCTTATTTAGGTTTAAGTGAAACCATATTGCCGGGATGGGACTGAATATAATCATTAATTTCAAGCAGCACCAGATTGGCACTGACGTCTGCGGCATTGAGACCGGAGCGTTCAATAACCTGATCTACGGCAACGGGGGAGTAGCCGATATTTTTCAGGATCTGCTGCTGCACCTTGGGAAGTAAGGGATCGGGTTCCGGTATTGGTGCTTCCTTTGTGGTGTTAAACAGTTCAGGCTGGTCGGGTAAATGTGAGGCCAGCATTAAACTGTCCAGTTCTTCCAGAATGTCATCCGCAGTTTCAACCAGCTTGGCTCCGGTTTTAATGAGTTGATGGCAGCCGCGGGACAAGGGGTTATGTATGGACCCTGGAATGGCAAATACTTCACGTCCCTGTTCCAGGGCTTCTCTGGCCGTGATCAGTGAGCCGCTTTTTAAAGCTGCTTCCACCACCAGAGTGCCGACACTCAGGCCGCTGATGATCCGGTTGCGTTGAGGAAAATTTGCCTTAAGCGGGCCGGTTTCCAGCGGGTATTCTGAAATAATGGCACCCTGTTCAATAAGCTGCCAGGCCAGCTCTTTATTACGCGCCGGGTAAATACGGTTCAGACCGGTGCCGGCTACTGCAATACTGCGACCACCAGCTGCCAGAGCCCCTTTGTGGCTTTGAGTGTCTATACCCAGAGCCATACCGCTGGTGATCACCATGCCGTGCTGAGCCAGATGATGTGCGAATTGCCAGGCGGTTTCACTGCCGTCAACGCTCGGGTTGCGGCTGCCGACCATGGCCAGTTGAATATCACTTAAAACGGCCAAATGGCCTTTAACAAATAGCAGAGGCGGGGGTGAATGGATTTGCTTTAATAATTCAGGGTAGTCTTTATGGGATAACAGCAGGATATGATTTTCTTCAGCTTCGGCCCATTTAAGCGTTTGTTCTACGCTTTTCCAGTCGGGTGTTCTAAGGGCTTCCCTAATGGTTTCAAGCTGGGATTTTTTTAACTCAAAGGTGGTTAAAATTTCCGGTGTGTCAAACAGGCTGGACAGTGAGCAGGGTAGCGCACAGAGCTGATTAAGTGTTGTGCTGCCTATGCGGGGAGCACTGTGCAGGGCAAGCAGATATGATAAATCATCCATGATTATTCAGGCGGCTTATAAATCCGTGCCGTTGAACGTATAAATCTGGATTAAGGCGGCACGGATGTATTGTTTTTTGCGTCAGGCCTATTCCTCAAAGAAAGGCGAATGGATAACATCGCCTACAGATAGGGCACTATGGGCTTCCATGACCAGGGCGTAACTCAGGTGTTTAAAAGGTCTGAAAACCATTAGAGTACCGTTGATTTCATCAGGCAGTTTAACCTGGCTATTGTAGTGCATTCTGTCTTTTACGACAGAGCCCTTCTTGTAGATATCGAACACATCACCTTTTTCAACGCCGTCGGCAAGCCCCATATCAACAATTACCACGTCTAGTGCTCCAACCATCTTGACCCCAGGCTGGATACCGCTGGTTAATACCCCGACAATGCGCCCTGGACGCTGAGCACGGGAAGGTTTGGGAATAAAGCTGGTATCAACAATGGTATCGGTACTAACTGGGAGTACACGATAGCCTTTCAGGATTTCGGCTTTGGATTTTTGAATATATAAAGTGGCCGGGCTGTTTCTGTGCTCAGGGCTGCCTGCGTGCTCAATAGTACCTTCACCAACATAAACCGCTTCATGCCCCAGGATTTTTTTAGGATTGGACGGATCTCTGTAGGTGCTGCCTGGACGGTAAACGGCATGACGGCTGCCGGGGATTATGTTTTTATCCATCCCCATGACATAAACTTTATTGTCTGCACCGGCGGAGAGTAAACCTTCGTTAATGCCGACAATATAGGGGGCAGAGGTATATTCATGTGCATTGATTATTCGGTTACTGGTCAGGTATGGAGAAATAATATCCAGTGGGATAGTCGGAATAGCCTGTCCCAGATCTTCCACGCGGGTTTTGGGGCTTAGCTTAACTGTACGCTTACCACGATGATGTCTGATATAGGGTTTGCCATCAATATAAACCAGGGTCAGTACATCGCCGGGATAAATCAGATGGGGGTTTTCAATCTGTTGATTCATCTGCCAGATTTCAGGCCAGTACCAGGGTTTTTTCAGAAACTTACCTGAAATGTCCCATAAAGTATCCCCTTTAACAACGGTGTATTGTTGCGGATGCCCCGGTTTAAGCTCAATTTTCTCAGCATTTTGCGCTGAAGAGTCTGCCAGAGCCAGGCTGGTAAAACCTGTCATAAGCATAAAGAAAATTATGGACAGCAGTGTTTTATTATTTTTCATATGAATCCCTAAATTCATTGGATACTTTTAATATACTAAATATTATACGGGACTGTAGTCCCAGACCATCTGACAAATCAGGTTCCCCCATGATGGTTTCTGTAATTCTAGTAAAGACTTGGCGATAAAACCATAAAATTTGCGTAAAAAAATGGCATAAAAACAAAAATTTGTGAATAAAATCCACAAATTAGCTTGAATTTATAATGTTTTTTATTAAATATAAAGTGTTTTCATAAAAATTACCAACCTGGTTAACACTTTTTATATCATCAAAGTTGTATTTTTTGATAGAATCGTCATTTGTTTCAGGCATTTTGCCTGATAAAACCTCATTATCCATTGTATTAGTGCGAGAATTTTAAATTATGGCATTACTGGAAATTCTACATTTTCCTGATGAACGTCTGCGTACCAGAGCGAGGCCGGTAGCAGATATTACTGCTGAACACCATAAACTGATAGACGATATGCTCGAAACCATGTATGCCGCACCGGGCATTGGTCTGGCTGCAACTCAGGTTAATGTGCATGAGCAGATTATTGTTATTGATATTTCAGAAGAAAAAAATCAGCCTCTGTGTCTGATTAATCCGGAAATTATCGAACACAGCGGCAAGGAAAAAATGGATGAAGGCTGCCTTTCTGTACCGGATACTTATGCAGAGGTAGAACGGGCTGAGTCCATTGTAGTGCGTTATCTGGATAAACAGGGACAGCAGCAGGAACTGTCTGCCGATGGTTTGCTGGCGGTATGCGTTCAGCATGAGATTGATCATCTGCATGGTAAATTATTTGTCGATTATCTGTCCCGTCTTAAGCGGGAACGGATCCGCAAAAAACTGGAAAAGCATCAGCGCCAGAAAATGTAAAAGGATTAAACTTGAAAATTATTTTTGCCGGTACGCCGGAATTTGCGGCGGTTGCCCTGAACACATTGCTGGATTCTGAACATGAAGTTGTTGCGGTTTATACTCAGCCTGATCGTCCGGCGGGCAGGGGCCGTAAATTAACCGCCAGTCCGGTTAAAGCCCTGGCCGTTGAACATGATATTCCGGTTTATCAGCCCGTCAGCCTGAAAGATGAAGCGAGTCAGCAGCAGCTTAATGCCCTGCAGGCCGATGTTATGGTGGTCGTAGCCTATGGCTTAATACTTCCTCAGGCCGTACTGCAGGCACCAAAATATGGCTGTCTGAATATCCATGCTTCTATTCTGCCGCGCTGGCGCGGTGCTGCCCCCATTCAAAGAGCCATTCTTGCCGGAGACAGCCAGAGCGGCGTAACTATCATGCAGATGGATCAGGGGCTGGATACAGGAGATATGCTTAATATTAAAACCTGTGATATTACCCAGGAAGATACCGGCAGCTCTTTGCATGACAAACTGGCTGATCTGGGAGCGGCTGCTCTGCTGCAGACTCTGGAGGACATTATGGCCAACCGGCTGCAGCCCCGGCCCCAGGATGACAGTCAGGCCACCTATGCCCATAAACTGGATAAGCAGGAAGCACGCATAGACTGGCAGAAAGAAGATGCGGCTTTTATTGTAAGAAAAATTCAGGCCTTTAACAGCTGGCCGGTGGCTTATACCGATTATAACGGTAAGTCTCTGCGCCTCTGGCAGGCCCGCTTACTGCCTCTGGAGAAAGATACTCCGCAGGATCCGGCGTCATTCGGTAAAGTGCTGGCTGAATCGGCTAATGGTATTGATATTTTGGCCAGAGGCGGGCTGGTTAGAATACTGGAACTGCAGATGCCTGGTAAAAAACGCATTATGGTTAAAGATTTTATTAATGGTCAGAGTCTGCAGGGTGTGCAGTTCTGAACGCCATGCTCCCGGACGGTTTTAAAACGACGCCCAGAAGTACCGCTGCATGGGTCGTTTATGAGTGTGCTGAGTCCGGCCAGTCCCTGGCTACATTGCTGCCTCAGTATCTGCCGCTGCTGGCTGAGCAGCAGCGCCCACTGGTGCAGGAAATTGCTTATGGTTCCCTGCGCTGGTTTTTCCGCCTTAATGCACTATTGCAGCAGATGCTCGACAGGCCGCTCAAAGGCCGGAAAAAAATTATTCATTATGTGCTCCTGACCGGCCTGTATCAGCTTCTGTATCTGGAAAAGGCAGATTATGCCGTGGTCAAGGAAACAGTTAATACCTGTGCTGATGTACAGCAGAACTGGGCTAAAGGTCTGGTTAATGCCGTTTTAAGGCGTATTTTAAGAGAACAGGAAACACTGCTCAGTCATCTGGATGCCTCATGGGAAACTCAATATGCCTATCCGGAATGGCTTATTCGCCGCATCAAGCAGTCCTGGCAGAAAACCGTCTGGCAGGAGGCTTCGGTGACTGTACAGGAGATTCTGCAGGCCGGAAATCAGCGTCCACCCATGACTCTGAGAGTGGCTCATAATGAGGATATTTCAGCTTACAAACAATGTCTGCAGGAACAGCACATTGGTTTTTATCAAAGTGAGATTTACTCCCACACTCTGGTGCTGGATAATCCCCGTGCGGTAGAACAATTGCCGGGATTTAAACAGGGACGGGTATCGGTCCAGGACGGAGCGGCACAACTGGCTGCTGTGCTGCTGGATGTGCAGCCCGGACAACGAGTTCTGGATGCCTGCGCTGCACCGGGCGGCAAAACCCTGCATATCATGGATACTCAGCCGGAACTGCTGTCTCTGCTGGCTCTGGATGTCAGCGAACAACGTCTGGCCAGGGTGGCAGAAAGCCGACAGCGATTGAATATGGATGCGCAGAAGCTGCAGCTGGTGCCGGCGGATGCCAGCCATAAAGACTGGTGGGATGGGCAATACTTTGAGCGTATTTTACTGGATGCCCCCTGTTCAGCCACAGGGGTTATCCGGCGTCATCCTGATATCAAAGTATTAAGACGGGACAGCGATATTCCAGCCCTGGTTAAATTGCAGGCAGAAATCCTTAATAACCTGTGGGCCATGCTTAAACCCGGCGGGCGTCTGCTGTATGCTACATGTTCTATAATCAGAGAAGAAAATGATCGGCAGATTGAACGTTTTTTAGAACATAACCGTCAAACCCTGAACGATGCACGGGAAATAAGCATCTCCGGGAACTGGGGGCATGCCATGCCTGTGGGACGACAGATCCTGCCCGGTGAACAGTACATGGATGGTTTTTATTATGCCTTACTTGAAAAACAGGAAAAATAATTTAATGAATCTGATGCAAGGTGTACTTAAGCGGTTATGAACACTACCGTGGTTGTACAATCCGCTGAGCCGGAACAGATGAGGGGCAAAAAACGCTGTGCCAGATGCCAGTTTTTTGCCCTGTTTTTGCTGGGTATTATCGGCTCTGTTACCATTTTTGTGATTTTTAATGTGCTGCCGCAATACACGGAACAGCAGATGTTCAGTGTTAAATCAGTTAAAACCTATGCTCAGAATGACCATGTTCTTATTGATGCGGATCTGAGTATGAATTTTTCCAAAGAAGTCATTGAGGCGCTGGAAAACGGTATTCCTCTGACTATTGCGGTGGAAGTGCAGGTGTATCGTCAGCAAAAATGGTGGCCGGATGTCATTATTAAGGAATCCCTGCAGCTGTTTGAACTGGCCTACCATCCATTGACCAATGTGCATGTGGTCAGAAACCTGGCCACACAGGATCGCTACAGTTTTAACAGCCGGGAAGAGGCTCTGCAGGTACTGGGTACCATTCGTGGCGCTCATCTGATAGAAAAACAGCAGCTTAAGCCTGATCAGCAATATTATGTACAGATCCATACCCTGCTGGATATCAACCATCTGCCTTCGGCACTGCGCCAGATTGCGGCTCTGTCACCGGCCTGGCGGCTGGAAAGCAACTGGTCACGCTGGCCGGTGCTTATTCAGAACCTGAAACCAAAATCAGTTAACAGTCAGACTGCTGTCAAAGAATCCGCAGAGGCACAGCCATGATACGCAAGGTATTCAGCGGCCCGCTGGCTATTTTTATTCTGGTGATATTGCTGTTGTTCTCATTACGCATGATCAACAGTGCCTCTATGGATGCGGAACAGTTCCAGCAGCTTTATTACCTGCTGCTGGCGGTCAATCTGGTTATCCTGGTAATGCTGGTATTCCTGATTGCCCGCCAGGCCTGGCGTTTACTGCGTCAGCTGCGCCAGCATGTGGCCGGTGCCCGGCTGACCCTGCGCATGGTCATTATCTTTGTTTCCCTGGCCATTTTACCGGCTCTGGTGGTTTATACCTTTTCCATTCAGTTTATTAACCGCAGTATTGACAGCTGGTTTGATGTCACCGTGGAAAAGGCGCTGGAAGATGCACTGACCCTGAGCCGCTCTGCGGTTGATGAACGCAAAAAAAGCCTGTTACGGCAAATCCGTCGGCTGACCGATGAAACCCTTAAAGATCTGACCACTCTGACCGTGGTTTCTCTGAGTGAAATACGTGAAAAAAGCGGTGTGGATGAAGTGACACTGATGACCTCAAGAGGCCGCGTACTGGGTTCCAGCTCGGCTGAAGAAGGGGATTTTGTGCCCGATCTGCCCAGTTCAGACCTGTTACTGCCTTTGCAGC
>JALVDE010000211.1 GCA_027009375.1 Gammaproteobacteria bacterium | reverse complement strand
GCCAGATACCGATTGCCGGTTTCAGTATTAACTTCAGAAGCCTTTATGTTTAGCGAACAGTTTATAGAACAGGAAGGGCAGTGGAGCATTCGAAGCCAGGCTGATGAACTGATTGTCTGTGATAATAAAGAACTGGCCTTTAATGCCAATTTTAATAATGCAGAAATCTTTCTGAACAGTTTATTTAAAAAGTATTTTAGTGAACCACAGGACAGTGATATTAATGTGGAGCGGGAAGATAAATCTGCTTATCCTCAAGTGACTAAGAAACTGCTTGTTCTTGAAACAGACAATAACAAAACGCTTATGGAGCAGGTTTGTGCTCTGGCAGAGCAGAATCATATTCCTTATGAGATCAAAACCGCCCAGTTTCAGACAGAGCGGGGGCTAAACTACTGGCCGGTAAAAAATACCGGGATTAACTTATTACAGGATGAGTTTCAGCTTAATAAATTGAAGCAGAGCAAACTGCCCTATCTTAAAGTTCTGTTGTTCCTCTTTGTTATCGGGGTGTTCAGCCAGGTGCTGTTTATGACTTATCAGTGGTATTATTATGAGCATGAGCTTACCCGGCTTGAACAGCAGGTAGAAGATGAGTTTTTCGGCCTGTTTCCTGATGCAAAACGCCTGATTGATGTCAGAGTACAGACATTAAACCGTTTAAACAGCCTGACTTCCGGTCAGTCACAGCAGAAAACATTTTTAAGTTTACTGCTGCAGGCCGGTTATTTATTGAAAAAACTGAACGGGATAGAACTGGTTAATCTGCGCTATAATGATAACCAGCTAACTATTGAGGTGCGTTCACGGGAGTTTATTTTTAAACGATTAAAACAGCAGTTGTCAGGTAATGCTCAGTTACGGGTAACGGAGCAGTCATCTTCAAAAGATGAAAAGGGCATTCATACCGTACTGAATTTTCAGTATATTGATTAGGTTTTAGGTTTTAGGTTTTAGGTTTTAGGTTTTAGGTTTAGGGTTCCGGTTTGGTTTATGGTTAAGCAGAAATGGTCATTATTATCACAGAATGAGCAGCGTCTTATTATTGCAGGCGGGGTTCTGGTGTTGGTGTTTGCTACTTATTTTTATGTATGGAAACCTTATACTGTATTGATAAATAATTATACCCAGAGAGTTAATGAATTACGTGCGGATATTGCCTGGCTGAAAAAAATAAAACAGCAAATTAAACAACTGGAAACACAGCCTCAGCAAAGGTTAGCCGCTCAGGCCTCTGGTTTATCCAGTCGTTCATTAATTGATGCTATTGATAAAAGTATCAGAACAAATCAACTGGCAGACAGTCTGGAGGTCTTAAAAAAAACCGGTGATCATCAGGTGTTCCTGGCGTTTAAAAACACAGAGTTTGATAACCTGATACAATGGCTTATCAATATTTCCAGGCAGTTAGGGGTTCAGGTCGTTAATGCCGATATAGAAAAAACAGACACCCGGGGACTGGTTTATGCCCGTCTGACCCTGGCCGGTGCAACACAGCAGTAATATGAGGATTTTTATGAAATTATTCTGGCTGATTAGTTTTATCTTTCTGGCAGGCTGTCAGAGTATGGCTATGAATGATGAAACAGAAATACAGTCAAAATCAGCAGCACAGACTGATATTCAGGAAATGCCGGACAGTGATGATAAAGAATATCTGAGCATTGCCAAAGATCTGTTTGCCGCTAAACAATACAAACAGTCGTATCAGATTGTCCGCCGACTGGCACAGAAAAACAATCCGGAAGCACACTATCTGCTGGGTTATATGATGTACTATGGTTATGGCGTTAAGGCTGACAAAAGACAGGGGGCTCAGTGGATAAAAAAAGCCGCTGATGCCGGTAACCGTTCAGCTATTGAAGCACTGGTTATGATCCAGTATAAACTGACGCCTAATATGAAATGCCCGGTGGATGGCTTTCAGCTAACACCATCGGAATCCGATAAACACAATTAATCATTATTGTGACTGTTTTTCTCTTCTATCCACTTACTCATATAATACTGACTTCGATATAAATTATGACGCAGGATCCGGCCATAAAAATTATGGTTCCTATGTGCTTTAATATCTTTCTGTAATGCATTCAGTCGGTTTAATAACTTATCAGCATGTTCCCGGTAATTAAACGGCTGTTCAATAATCTCTGTGGTATTTGTACTGCACTGTTCCCATAAGGTCTGATCACTATATAACTTAATCGCATAGTCAGCCAGTTGCCGGCTGTTATCTGAAGTGTCTGCTACCAGTCCGCCCCAGTTTTGATTATCGCTTATACCCTCCTGACCAATTGGCGTAGTAACACAGGGTGTTTTTACCAGAAACCCGTCCACTATTTTGCCTTTTAAACCGGCACCAAAGCGCAGAGGAGCCAGGTTAACCCGGTACTGGCTTAAGGTAGCAAGCGCATCGTCGGCCCGGCCCTTTATTATAAAACCCTGTTCGGGTTTGTGCAGCTGCATGACTTTTTCAGAAGGATAGGCACCATAGATATGCAGCTGGGCTTCAGGCAGCTTTTTCTTTATGTCTGGCCAGATGGCACGATAGCTCCATTGCACAGCATCCCAGTTAGGCGGGTGCAGAAAATTACCAATCATGACAAAATGCTCACGCTGTTCATAAGCCGGTATGAGCTGTTCGCCCATATTTTCTGTATCCAGCATAAAAGGGCAGTAATGTAATAACTCAGAAGAAATATTAAAGGTGTCGGACAGTAGCTGCATTTCATGGCTGGAAATAATCAGGCTTAAATCACAGCGTAAAATAGCCGCAATTTCTCTGACGGCATCTTCAGAGTACAAATTAATCGGCTGGTTTTTATTGACGGCTGTCTGGCGGGCGCGGCGTAAAAAGTGCAGATCCTGAGTGTCCAGTATATTAATGGCATCCGGGCAGTGTTCATGTACCCTGGGAGCAAACTGTTCTTCGCTGATAAAGCGATCGTAAAAAACAATGTCCGGTTTTAAAGCTTCGATAAATTGGTCAAAGCCTGAATCATTTAAGGTAATGGTATGACTCTGGATATTCATTGCCTGCAGTTCAGCGCAGTATTTAGTCTGTTCTGCGGCGCAGGCAAAATGTACCTGATAATGTCTGGACAGGGCTTTTAATAAGGCAAGTGTTCGATAACCGGCAGCAGAGGACGCGGGTTCAGGCCAGAGGTGGCCGATAAATAATAAGCGGTTCATGCCGGAGAGTTATTAGTATCATCAATGGGAATAATCCCTTCCAGATGAGTGCTGATGGTCTGTC
>JALVDE010000210.1 GCA_027009375.1 Gammaproteobacteria bacterium | reverse complement strand
AGTTCTATTACATTGCCTTCTCTGGCTATTTTGCCGATATAGAACTTAGCAGGTACGAAAAAATTTGAGTGTAATGTAAAAAACACACTATTAACAGGATCATGATTTTCTAATAGAATCGTCGTATAATCGACACATAAACAAATAACCGCATTTTATTATTGGAAATACCATGGAAAATCAGAATCAGCAGAGTGACGCAGCGGACAATACCACCCATTTTGGTTACAAAACAGTCAATAAAGAAGAAAAAGTTGGTAAGGTGGCCGAGGTTTTTCATTCGGTGGCCAATAAATACGATGTCATGAATGATCTGATGTCGATGGGTATTCATCGGCTCTGGAAGCGTCTGACCATTGAAAAAAGCGGTGTGCGCCGTGGTCAGAGTGTACTGGATCTGGCCGGGGGCACCGGTGATCTTGCGGCTAAATTTTCCAGAATCGTGGGTGAAACCGGCCGGGTGGTGCTGGGTGATATTAATGAGTCCATGCTTAAGGTAGGCCGTGCCCGCCTGACGGATCAGGGCATTGTCGGTAATGTGGAGTATGTGCAGGCCAATGCGGAATGTCTGCCTTTTCCGGATAATACCTTTGACTGCATTACTATTGCTTTTGGCCTGCGTAATGTTACGGACAAGGATGCTGCCCTGGCTTCCATGTTCCGGGTATTAAAGCCCGGTGGTCGACTGCTTATTCTGGAATTTTCCAAACCGGTTGCACCGGGTTTAAGTCCCATCTATGATTTTTATTCCTTTAATATCCTGCCCACCATGGGCAAACTGATTGCCAACGATTCAGAAAGCTATCGTTATCTGGCAGAATCCATTCGTATGCATCCAGATCAGGAAACCCTGAAGGCTATGATGGAAAATGCCGGCTTTGAGCGCTGTGATTATACCAACCTGACCGGCGGTATTGTGGCTCTGCATCGTGGTTTTAAATTTTAATACAGGCCCGGCAATTTTATGCAAAGCAGTACCATTGTTCAAAAAGTAAACAGTCCTCAGGACGATATTAATCCCCTGCTGATCCCCTTGCTTGCCGCTATGGAAGCCGCTCTTAATCAGCTGTTTGCTATGGATCCTGAAAGTTTTGCCAGACTGGCCGATTTTAAGGGGCGCATTATTGCCTTTCATATCACCGATATGGATCAATGGCTGTATTTTTTCCCCGATAAACAGGGTATGCAGATCATCAGTCATTATGAAGGTGAACCGGATACGGTTATATCAGGCAGCTTACTGGCCTTTGCCAAAATGGCTCTGGCAGAAGATCAGGAAAAAACCCGTTCAGTCTTTAAGGGTGATATTAAAATTACCGGCGATATGGCGCTGGGCCAGCATTTTCAGGCTCTGTTCCAGCAGCTGGATATTGACTGGGAAGAACATCTGTCTCATATTACCGGCGATGTTCTAGCCCATTCACTGGGTAATGTCGCTCGAGGCGTACTGGATTTTGGTAAACAACTCTTTAACTCACTGGGTATGGATGTGAGTGAGTACTTGCAATATGAAACCCGTGACATTGCTTCCGGGCCTGAAATTCAGCATTTTAACCAGCAGGTAGATACTATCCGTAATGATGTTGAACGGGCAGAAGCCCGTATTAAGCGTCTGGAACAGGCGCTTGCTCAATCAGAAAAAGAAAACAGCTCTGATAAATAACGGAACCCCTTTCTACATGGCTCACACTCAATGAGAAATATCGCTCACTTTTTCCACCTGATGACTATTAGCCGGGTACTGCTGAAACACGGTCTGGATGAGTTAATTCTAAATACCCATCTGTTCAGACCTATTCGTCTGCTGCGTTATTTATCTCCTACCTTCTGGTTTAATCCCCGTTCCCGCCGGCCACGGGGTGAACGTATTCGTATGGCTCTGGAAGATCTGGG
The DNA here is from genome assembly GCA_027009375.1 of Gammaproteobacteria bacterium. Lineage (GTDB taxonomy): Bacteria > Pseudomonadota > Gammaproteobacteria > GRL18 > GRL18 > JANELJ01. The sequence goes on along the minus strand of JALVDE010000210.1, from coordinate 1,366 downwards.
GCCGATTTTTGTTAAGTTCGGGCAGATCCTGTCCACCCGGCGGGATCTGCTGCCTGATGATCTGGCTGAAGAACTGGCCAAACTGCAGGATCAGGTGCCGCCCTTTGGTGCAGAGAAAGCTGTGGCCATCATTGAGGCCTCATTTAAACAGCCGATTAATGAAATTTTTGCCGAGTTTGAGCGTACTCCGCTGGCCTCTGCTTCCATTGCCCAGGTACACACTGCCACCATGCATGACGGCCGGGAAGTGGTGGTTAAAGTGGTGCGCCCGGATATTGAAAAAGTTATCCGCCGGGATCTGGCTCTGTTGTATGTCATTGCTGGCAAGATGGAACGCTACTGGGCCGATGGTCGGCGGCTGCGCCCGATGGAAGTGGTGCATGAATTTGAAAAAACCATTCTGGATGAGCTGGATCTGCTGCGTGAAGCCGCCAATGCCTCCCAGTTAAGACGAAACTTTAAAGACTCCCCTATTCTGTATGTACCGGAAGTGGACTGGAACCACTGCCGTAAAAAAGTCATGGTTATGGAGCGCATTCATGGTGTACCGGTAACCAATATGGCCGAGCTTAAGTCCATGGATATTGACTTTAAGCGACTGGCGGAAATGGGGGTGGAAATCTTTTTTACTCAGGTGTTCCGGGATAATTTTTTCCATGCCGATATGCACCCCGGAAATATCTTTGTCTCCAATACCGGTCAGTATATTGCCATTGATTTCGGTATTATGGGGACTCTGAATCCGGAAGATCAGCGTTATCTGGCAGAAAACTTCCTGGCCTTTTTTAATCGGGATTATTACCGTGTGGCCGAACTGCATGTTGAATCCGGCTGGGTACCGCCCGACACCCGGGTGGATGATTTTGAGTCTGCAATCCGTTCGGTATGTGAGCCGATTTTTGAAAAGCCGCTGCACGAAATTTCTTTTGGTCAGCTATTATTACGCCTGTTTCAGACCGCCCGGCGTTTTAATATGGAGGTTCAGCCCCAGCTGGTGTTATTACAGAAAACTCTGCTCAATATCGAGGGTCTGGGACGGCAGTTATACCCTGAACTGGATCTCTGGGATACCGCTAAACCGTTCCTGGAAAACTGGATGAAAGAGCAGCTGGGTTTCCGCTCTTTTGCCAAACAGATTAAACACAATGCGCCTTTATGGATGGAGCAGCTGCCTGATTTTCCAAACAAGGTTTTTGATGTGGTACAACAGGCCCGCCATGGTAAGCTGAGTATTAATTACAAAAGTGAAACCTTAAACCGTATCGAAGAAAAAATTGAACTGCAGAGCAGTAAGACCACATCTGCAATTATCAGTTCGGGCCTACTGGTATGCGGAGCTGTTTTGTATTCCGGTGGTTTGCTGCTT
>JALVDE010000209.1 GCA_027009375.1 Gammaproteobacteria bacterium | reverse complement strand
GCTAGATGCTTATGTAAAACTGCTAATTAAAGCACAGGCAAGCGGCAAAAAAATTTACCTGTTCAGTAATGATAACGGCACAGAAAACCTGTTACTGGCTGCCCACCAATGGCAGTTAAAAAACCATGCCCTTATTCACGGCGTCATATTAATTTCTCCAAACGTTTATATTACCACCCCGACCGCTGGCAATAATGGACAATTAGTGCCCATAGTAAGCGCCAGTAATTTACCGGTTTTTATCTTTCTGCCGGCAAAATCCACTCTGACTCTGCAAATTAAGGATACCGTTAAGGCACTTGAACAGGGCGGCAGTGATGTTTTTGTACAGGTGCTTAAGAATGTCCGGGCCCGTTTCTTTTTTCGCAATGATGCCACTGATGCTGAAGTAGAAACCTTTCCTAAACTCAGTAAACATATTGTCCGTGCCATGAAGGTGATGACGGCCTATGCCCGCCCGAGAAAACCGGCACCCTTAGCAGAGCAAAAACCAATAGTTAGAAAAAAAACCACGGGAAAACTGCAGTACTATACTGGAACTGTTAAACCGGATAATTTTTCCATCAGGGACATTAAGAATAAACAACATTCTCTAAAGGATTATCAGGGCAAAGTGCTCATTGTTAATTTCTGGGCAAGCTGGTGTCCGCCCTGTGTCCATGAAATGCCGTCCATGTCGGCATTAAAAGATAAAATCGGGGCAGACTATTTTGATATTCTGGCTATTAACCTTGGGGAACCGGCTGAAGATATTGCTGAATTCTTAAAAGCCCATCCTGTCAATTTCCCAATTCTGCCTGATCCTCAACAAAAACTGGCAAAGACCTGGAAGGTTTTTGCCTTTCCAACCAGTTATATTATTGATAAAAAAGGCAATATCCGTTATTCCGTTGCCGGAGGTATAGACTGGAATACCCCACAGGTCAGACAGGTGATTGAGAAATTGCTGAAGGAAGATTAAATTACTCTAGAAACAGCCTGGCTAAGAATTTAAAAAGACGGTACAGACTACTTTATTACCTTTATCCTGGTATTCCAGTTTGTCAAAGCTGTGTTCCCGTGACATGGCAATGCCACGGCCATGTTCATCAAACACCCGATCCATATTAAGACTTAAATAAGGTGTCCAGTCAAAGCCCGGTCCTTCATCAGTGATGGTAACTGTAATACAGTCCGGCTCCTTTTTTAAATGGATTTGACCATAACGGCCAGCATAAGCAGGATTTTCCAGACGTTCATCTATTTCATCAATTAAACAATCCTGCTGAAGCAGTTCGGATTTTTTATTATAACCAATTTCCAGATTACCGTGCTCCACTGCATTGGTCATTAATTCAGACAGTCCAGATATAACCCGTTCCGGTTCAGGAAACACTTCAGCCAGTGTCACTGCCAGTCGCTGACATTCCAGCAGGGTTTTAAATTTAAAGCGCCCTTCAAGACAATGATTAAACACTGAGCCCAGACGGCTGAGTTCTTTTTTCAGATAGCGGTTACGGCGATAGTCTCGTACACAGGCCGCAAGAGTTGATATGAGTTTTTCACGGTCAACCGGTTTAGTCAGGTAATAATAGGCACCGTTTTTCAGGCCTTCAAGAATGGCCTCATCACTGCCTTCGGCGGTCTCCATAATGACCGGCAGATCCATAATGCCCTGGGTGGACTTAATCTTCTGTAATAATTCAAGGCCGGACAGACCTGGAAGATTTCTGTCCAGTAAAACGCAGTCATAAGTTTCGGCATCGGTCTTTAAAATGTCCCAGGCATCTTCAGCACTATTGACCACACGACAGAAATAATCCGCTTCCTGAAGATACAGTAAAAGCAGATCAACCATTAACTGGTCATCTTCAACGATTAAAACATTACCGGCCTCATAACCGGGCTGAATTGCTGATAATACGCTGTTCATTTAATTATTATTCCATACTGCCAGAAACGTATACATACTGATAAATAAAATGGTTTCTAAAGCAAATGTTGTTTTATTATGTCGGCACACAATTGATAAAAGTCATCAAACTGCTCACTAAAGTCCTTATTTTGTCCGTTTTTTAGTAAAGCATCAAGTTTTGTGGCCATTTCTGTAATTTGAGGGAAACCGAAACTGCCGCCTCTGCCCTTGATATTATGGATAACTTTCTGACATTCTGTCCAGTCTTCGTGCTCCATAAAGTCATTAATGCTGTCCAGTTCGGATTTCAGGGTCATAAGGAACTGCTGAACCAGTTTTGCAAACGCATCATTGCCAGGTAAAGAAGGGGCGACTTCAGTTTTCTGAGCCTGCACCTTATCCTTCTGAGGCGATGAAGTTTTCTTTAACCACTGGTTAATCGTACTGTAAAACTCATTAATAATAATAGGCTTGGATAAGATAGCATTGCAGCCTGCCTGTAAATAGATATCCGTTTCATTTTTAAGGACGTTAGCGGTCAGGGCTATAATCGGCTTATGGTAACCCGACTGTCGTAATATTCTGGTGGCTTCAAGGCCATCCATAACCGGCATCTGCATATCCATAAGGATCAGGTCATATTGTACCTGTGCAGCCTTATCTACGCCTTCCTGACCATTATTGGCAATATCAATATCCAGCCCCGTCTGTTTCAGATATAAGGAGATAAGTTTCTGATTGTCCTCTATATCTTCAACCAGCAGCACCCTGCCCTCCAGGTGTGGAATATTGTTAAACTGTTTATCACTGACATCCTGAGCATTATCGTCCTGTGTTAACTGAGCGATATTGTCTAGTGAACCGGTTTTAATGGAAAATTTAAACAGGCTCCCCTTACCGGGTGTGCTGGCAACCTTGATTTTCCCGCCCATTAAACTGACCAGACGACGGGCAATCATCAGCCCCAGTCCTGTACCACCGAAATGCCGGGCTGTGGAAACCTCAGCCTGCACATAGGGCTGAAAAATATGTTTGATCTGCTCAGGGGTTAAACCTATGCCCTGATCCAGTACGGAAAAAACTAATAGCTCACGTTCAAACAGACACTTCATGTGAACCGTAACACAACCCTGCTCGGTAAAGCGTATGGCATTAGATATCAGATTAAATAACACCTGCTTCAGCCGTGTTGGATCACTGCAGATTTTTTCAGGTAAAGGGTAATTATTGATAAATTTCAGTTCAATACCTTTTTCCTTCGCCTGAATTGACATTAACTGTTCAACTTCCTGCATCATTTTTACTGGAGAAAATTCAATTTTTTCCACCTGCAGTTTATCCGCTTCAATTTTTGACAGATCCAGAATATCGTTA
>JALVDE010000208.1 GCA_027009375.1 Gammaproteobacteria bacterium | reverse complement strand
TGTGCCAGCCTGGCCTGGTGGCATAGTACCGGAGCCTGGCTGGTCAGGAATTTCTTCTGAACCTGCTGGAGATATACTCTGACCGGAAATACGATTGGCCAGATCAACTAAGCGACTGTTTAAAGTCTGTCCGCTGCTGCCTGTACCGGGAGCAGGTTGTCCAAAATTTTGAGGTTGGTTAATACCCTGACTGCCCTGATTATAGTTTTGGGGCTGGCTGTTAGTTTGCTCATGAGTGTAATTCGGCTGACCGCTTGTATTAGGAGTTGCTTCCACTGGTGGAAACTGGCTGCCTGGAGGTGCTGCATAGGGGGAGGAAGTTGATGCTGCGGGATCAGAAAATATCGGCTCAGGTGCTGAGTCAGGAATGTCTTCCTGCCTGCCGTCAGTTGACCTGGAATGGGTCTGTCGGGCCAGTTTTTTTATAAAATAATCCGGATCAATTTCCGGCAGGATCCCCTTATTAATCAACTGTTCATTTAAGTTGTTTAACAGTTCAGCTAAATGAGTATCCATAAACTGTTCAAACAGTTCATAAACTTCTATACGGATTTCAGGTGAAAAATCAAATAAATCCAGAGACTCACGAAAGGCTGAAATAATGGTTTCAGCACTGATGGGGTTCCCGGTAATGGTTTCCCCGTTTTGTTTTAACAATTCATAAATCCGTACTTCCAGGTGCTCGAACGCTTCCTTATTGCTTTTGTGCAGTTTCTCAATAGCGGTTTCATAAGACAGGCTGTCTTCGAGATCTTTTGTAGTTAACAGATCCAGCTTATTTTTACGTTTATGACTAATGGAGTAAAGATCATCATTTAGACTGGGTTTCAGGGTTGTAGTCTGAAAATGTTTTTTGAGTGACCCCGTAAACAGGGTAATAGAGCGATTGCCGATGCTGCGGATACTGTGTATGGCCGTAAAACACTGGGCCTGGATACTGGTAACGGTGGATTGTTCTGCCTTGCTGACCAGTTTATCTGTTACCCGCTCGGCAAAGTCAACCAGTTTTTTAGCAAACCAGTCTTCGGTGGTCTGAAAAAGCGTTTCCAGCGTGGGGTTTATGTGTGGATTCATACTTTAACTGTTCAGTGGCTTAGAGCACTGAAGGTTTATTACTTTTCCATAAAAAGTAGAAAGCCTGTCCAGCCAGCATAAAGCCAAGAATTTTCAGCAATACCGGCGTGCTGACAAATTCCATTAAAGTTCCTGCTGTCAGCAGGTAAATCGCAAAGGTTATAAACAGTTTTGCTTTGTCCTGTGCTTTCTGCTTTTCGCCGTTATCAATAATAAGTTCTTTGATTTTGCTCATAATTATCCGCTAACTAATGTAGTAAAGACCTGTTAAAACAGGCCTGTAGAAGGAAAGTCCCCTTTTTCCCTGCGTTAAGTTCAATACTAGCAGTTCAAAATAAAAAATTCCATGTCAAGCTTCAATTCTCTAAAATCTTGTATCTAAAACCTGTAAGCTATTCTATATATTTGCCCGGAGTTTCACATTCCACCGCTACAAATTCCGGTTCTGCACTGTCCAGGCGCATGGCTGTAAGACTGCCTCCCCATAGACAGCCGGTATCCAGGGCATAGACATCAGGCTGGCTGGTATGACCGAACAGGGTAGACCAGTGACCGAATAGTATTTTTAAACCCCGGCTTTTACGGTCGGGTACTTCATACCAGGGAATATAACCGGCTTTCTGACTGCCGATAACACCTTTATCTGTAAAATTAAGTTTGCCGGAAGGTTTACAATAGCGCATCCGGGTAAAACTATTGGTAATAAAACGCAGACGATCCCAGCCCTGCAGGGAGCTTTTCCATTTGCGGGGTTCATTACCAAACATATGGGCAAGAAATTCCCGATAATTATCACCGCTGAGCACCTGTTCCACTTCATGAGCACATTGTTGGGCCAGCTTTAAATCCCATTGCGGCGGCAGGCCGGCATGTACCATGGTATAGCCCAGTGATTTATCGTGGTGTAACAGAGGTTGAGTACGCAGCCAGTCTATCAGCTCAGTTCTGTCCGGCGCATTGAGAATGTCATCCAGAGTATGGTGCTTAATATTTTCACAGCCTTCGGATAAGGCCAGCAGGGTTAAATCATGGTTACCCAGTACGGATATAGCCCGTTCCCCGAGGTTTTTAATAAAACGCAGAGTTTCCAGGGACTTGTCCCCGCGATTAACCAGATCCCCGGCAAACCAGAGAGTGTCTTTATGCGGATCAAAAGCAATTTTTTCCAGCAGAAATTCCAGGGCATCAAAACAGCCCTGGATGTCGCCAATGGCATAAGTAGCCAATAAACTATACCTTTGTAACGTTAATGATTAAGATTTAGGATAATATCATTTAACACTATTGCCAACCAGAGATTATGAATGACTGAACAGACCATCCCGACTCAATTAACCGAACCATTATCTAAAGCCCGGGACAAATTTACCCAGACCATTTCCGGTACGGTTCTGGAAAACATGCCGGAGCAGGAGCTGCAATACTGGCTCAAAGTCCTGGTCTGCAGCGATTATGTGGAACGCCAACTGATTCATCACCTTGACGCAATAGCACAGCAATGGGCTGACGGTCTGTACCACCGTTCTGTTGAGGCGGATGAAATGGCACAAATGCTGGCTCAATCCCTGCAAACTGCTAATAATGAGCAGGAACTCTATAAAGCGCTGCGCCAGTTTCGCAATCAGCAGATGGTTCGAATTACCTGGCGGGATATTAATGGCCTGGCGCCGTTAAATGAAGTTCTGTATGAACTAACTGAACTGGCCAACTGCACCATCCGTCAGGCACTGGACTGGCTGGATAAAAAACAGCAGCTGGAACTGGGCACTCCGCTGGACAGTACAGGACGGGTGATCCCCCTGGTGGTTATCGGTATGGGTAAGCTGGGTGCCTGTGAACTGAATTTTTCTTCCGATGTTGACCTTATTTTCGCCTTTGCAGAGCATGGTCAGACGGTTAACGGCCCACGCAGCATCAGCCATAATGAATACTTTATCAAACTGGGACAGCGTTTAATCAAGGCGCTGGATCAGAAAACGGCTGACGGCTTTGTGTTCCGGGTGGATATGCGCCTGCGCCCCTTTGGTCAGAGCGGCCCGCTGGTGGTAACCTATGGTGCCCTGGAAGAATATTACACTACCCACGGCCGGGAATGGGAGCGTTATGCTCTGATTAAGGCCAGAATGATCACGGGTGAGGAAGCGGATCGGCAGTATCTGCGTACTTTGTTAATTCCCTTTGTTTACCGGCGCTATATTGATTTTTCTGTATTTGAGTCTCTGCGTGAAATGAAGTCCATGATTGCTCATGAAGTCAAACAGAAAAAGAAAGAACATAATGTCAAACTGGGTGCCGGCGGTATCCGGGAAATTGAGTTTCTGGCCCAGGCCTTTCAGTTACTGCGCGGCGGTCGTGATGAGCGTCTGCAGGAACGACAGGTTCAGAAAGTACTGGCTTATCTGGGTGAACAGGACTTGCTGCCGGAATTTGTGGTGAATGAATTACTGGAAGCCTATGATTTTCTGCGCCGTACCGAACATCGTATCCAGCAGATTAATGATCAGCAGACCCATAATCTGCCGGATGCGGATTATCCCCGCGCTCGTATTGCCTGGGGTATGGGCTATGCCGACTGGGACAGTTTTGCTCAGGATCTGAATGTTATCCGTAACACGGTACAAAGCCATTTTGAACAATTGTTCCAGGCACCGCAAGCCGATGATGGCAAAAATATTGATGATGAAGTACAGGGGATCTGGCAGGCGGGTTTAAGTGATGAACGTTCTGCCGCCATTTTAAATGAACTGGGCTATAGCGATGGCCAGGAAATTGTTCGTCTGCTGGCCAGTTTCCGGGGTTCCAGTCTGTATAAAAAAATGTCCAAAGAGGGCACCAGCCGACTGGATCGGCTGATGCCCCTGGTATTAAAGGCGGTGGCACAGGTGGAAAACAGTGAAACCACCTTTAAACGTATAATGGAGGTGATTGAGAGTATCTGCCGCCGCTCAGTCTATATGTCCCTGCTGGTGGAAAACCCGCTGGGGCTGTCACAACTGGTCAAACTCTGTTCCGGCAGTTCCTGGATCACCCGTCTGCTCAGTCGTCATCCGGCCTTATTTGACGAACTGCTGGATCCCAGAATTCTTTATGCCCCCTTAAACCGTGAGCACTTATTTGCTGAACTGGAGCAAAAAATGCAGGCTGTTCCACTGGATGATCTGGAACAGCGAATGGATGTACTGCGTTATTTCAAGCAAAGCCATGTGCTCAGGGTAGCCGCAGCCGATGTTGCCAATTCAATACCTTTAATGAAAGTAAGTGATTACTTAACCTGGATTGCAGAAGTGATCCTGCATTTTGTACTGCAGACTGCCTGGCATGATATGGTCAGTCGTTATGGAGAGCCACAGCTCAAGGATCCGGAGAAGGCCTGTAACGATCAGCCGCCGCAGTTTGGTGCCGGGTTTATTATGCTGGGCTTTGGCAAACTGGGCGGTTTAGAACTGGGTTATAGCTCTGATCTGGATATGGTTTTCCTGTTTTCCGATGCCTATAACGGTGGTCATACCCATGCTGAAGCAGACAATTCAAGGGAGGTGGATAATCTGCAGTTTTTCTCTCGCCTGTCCCTTAGAATTATGCATATTTTACAGACCCAGACTCCGGCAGGTACCTTATACGAAGCAGATATGCGTTTAAGGCCCAATGGTAATTCCGGTTTAATTGTTAACAGTTTCAAGGCATTCAGGGAATACGAACTGGAAAAAGCCTGGACCTGGGAACATCAGGCTCTGGTTCGGGCCCGTTTTGTCGGTGGGGATGAACGGCTGGAGGAAGATTATCGTGCTATCCGTCAGGAAATTTTAAGTATTAAACGGGATCCACAAACCCTGAAACAGGAAGTACGGGATATGCGCAAAAAAATGCGCGAGGCGCTGGTCAAAAATAAAGCCGGAATGTTTGATATTAAACAGGGTTTTGGCGGCATTGCTGACATAGAATTTATGGTCCAGTACCTGGTGTTAAAAAATGCCGCCCAGCACCCGCAGTTACTGACCTGGACGGATAATATCCGCATCCTGGACACCCTGGCCGAAACCGGTATTTTAAGCCAGCCAACCGTGGAGGACTTAAGCCAGTGCTATCGCCGGTTCCGCGCCCGCCTGCACCAGCTCAGCCTGCAGGAAGTCTCCGGCGTGGTAGCAGAAGAAGAATTTGCACAGCAGCGCAGTAAAGTTCAGCAGTACTGGAAAGAGATTATGGAGTAAGTATGATATAGCCTTAAGTTTAAAATAACCTTAAAAATCAGGCGGCACTTTCTTCTTTAAACAGAGCATTATTTTGAATTAACCTTTGCTGCAGAGACTCGGCGCTGAATTCCAGAGAGTTTTTCCAGCACAGGGCACCATAATCAAGAAAAAAGGTCTTAAAATATTCCGGATCATGTAATGGCTGGGTTAGTTGAGTATGAATATCCAGAAGCCAGGAGAAATCCAGCACACCATAAGTATGATCGGAAAAATGTAATTCTATCCGGTAATTATCCAGGTATTTCGCATTTACAATACTAATAATCATTATTAAAAAGCCACTTTAAACATCCTGTTCAGAAAAAATTATAGCACTAAACTTAAAATTTTTTTACTCGTCGTAAAAAATAACCCCCTTTTGCCCATGGAGCAAACTCCCACCATGGTGTAGAATACAAGGTTTGAAATTCAGATTTATCAAGGAGTTTGCTTATGTCGATGGCTGACCGTGACGGGGTCATCTGGCTGGACGGGGAGATGGTTCCCTGGCGTGAGGCCAAAGTGCATGTTTTAACCCATACCCTGCATTATGGAATGGGGGTATTTGAAGGTGAACGGGCCTATCTGACCGATAAAGGCACGGCGATATTTCGTCTGCAGGAACATACGGATCGCCTGTTTCGTTCTGCACATATTCTCAATATGCCCATGCCCTTTGATAAAGACACCATTAACGAAGCAACCAAAGCAGTGGTAGCCCAGAATAACCTGGACTCTGCCTATATCCGTCCCATGGCCTTTTACGGCAGTGAAGGTATGGGCCTGCGTGCCGACAATCTAAAGACCCACGTCATGGTTGCCGCCTGGGAATGGGGTGCTTATCTGGGTGATGAGAATCTGGAAAAAGGGATCCGTATCCGTACTTCCTCATTTACCCGTCATCATGTCAATATTACCATGTGTAAGGCCAAAGCCAACGGCAACTATATGAACTCCATGCTGGCTCTACAGGAAGCCCTGACAGACGGCTATGATGAAGCCCTGCTGCTGGATGTGGAAGGTTTCGTGGCCGAAGGTTCCGGAGAAAATATTTTCATTGTCCGCAACGGCAAGATTTTTACCCCCGATCTGACCTCTGCCTTAGAAGGCATAACCCGGGATACCATCTTTATCCTGGCCGCAGAACTGGGTTATGAAATTGTTGAAAAACGCATTACCCGTGATGAAGTCTATAGTGCCGACGAAGCCTTCTTTACCGGGTCGGCGGCTGAAGTCACACCGATTCGTGAACTGGATAACCGGACGATTGGCAGTGGTACCCGTGGACCGATAACCGAGCAATTACAGAGCATGTATTTTGATCAGGTTTATGGTCGTCGGGACCGGTATCCGGAGTGGCAGACGCTTGTTAAAGGTTAAACTATACATCAGGAATTAATATGGATAATGCAGCAATAGAAGAATTAGCAGAAGATCTGGCCACGCCTAATGCCAGTAACCGTTATGAGCTGAAAGAATCTGATCTGCCTGCCCATTGCCCCATGCCCGGTACCAGCCTGTGGAATTCTCATCCCAGAGTGTACCTGCCCATTAAGGAAAACGGTGGCCATGCCAAATGCCCTTACTGTGGTGCAGAATATCTGCTTAAAGCCTGATTTCAGGTTGTTATTATACCGAGAATAACTTGACTGATTTAACCAGGGCTTCGCGCAGGATCTTAATTATCGGCCCCTCCTGGGTCGGCGACATGGTTATGGCGCAAAGTCTGTTTATACTGCTTAAACAGCAGGCCCCCGATTGCCGGATTGACGTAATGGCGCCCAACTGGAGCGGCGCACTGCTTGAGCGTATGCCCCAGGTCAGTGAATTTATTGCCATGCCTCTGGGACATGGAGCCTTACAGTTAAAAATGCGTTACCGCCTGGGACGTGCCTTACAGAAAAACCACTATGATCAATGCATCCTGCTCCCAAACTCTCTTAAGTCTGCCTTAATTCCCTTCTGGGCAAAAATACCGCAGCGCACCGGTTATATTGGTGAAATGCGCTATGGTCTGCTTAATGATATCCGTAAACTGGATAAATCCCGGCTGACCATGACGGTGCAGCGTTTTGTAGCTCTGGCTTACCCGAAAACACAGATGTATCAGCCGCCATACCGGCAACTGGATAATATACCGGTACCGAGCCTGCAGGTTAAAGCCGAGCAGGTAGATAAAGCCTTACAGAAGTTTGCTTTAAATAAGGCTCAGCCAGTTTTATCGCTTTGTCCCGGTGCCGAATACGGGCCGGCTAAACAATGGTCGGCCCGCCATTATGCCCAACTGGCCAGGGAAAAAATCTCTCAGGGCTGGCAGGTATGGATTTTTGGTTCACAGAAAGATCAGGCTATTGGTGATGAGATTTTAAAACAGATCAACGATCCCTCTGCCGTTAGTCTGTGCGGTAAAACTGAACTGGCAGAAGCCATTGACCTGATGTCTGTCAGTGGTATGGTCGTGAGTAATGATTCCGGTCTGATGCATATGGCAGCGGCATTAGGTGTACCTGTAGTGGGTGTTTATGGCTCCAGCGATCCGAATTTCACCCCGCCGCTGGGCAATAATAGTAAAACCGTCAGCCTTAACCTGGAATGCAGCCCCTGTTTTAAACGCACCTGCCCATTAGGGCATACCAATTGTCTGGAAAAACTGACACCGGAGCAGGTGCTCAGTGTACTGGAACAGTTAAGTCGGCATCAATCCTCTGAGGCAGACCTGTCTTGATCCGCTGTCTGATTATAAAAACCTCATCCCTGGGAGATATTATTCATACCCTGCCGGCTATAACCGATGCCGTTAATGCTCTGGGTGATATTGAGTTTGACTGGGTAGTGGAAGAAACTTTTGCAGAAATACCCGCCTGGCACCCGGCAGTAAAAACCGTTATACCGGTGGCCATCCGACGCTGGCGCAGACAGCCGCTTAAAACCCTGTTTTCTAAAGAGTGGAAACAGTTTAAACAAAACATCGCTGCCAGCCGGTATGACTGTATTATTGATGCTCAGGGACTATTAAAAAGCGCCTGGCTGACACGATATACTCATGGGCTGGTTTATGGACTGGATAAAAACTCTGCCCGAGAACCGCTGGCCTCGAGATTTTATGACCAGCCGTTTAAAGTTAATAAAGATCTGCATGCAGTGGAACGGCTACGACAGTTATTTGCCGGTGTACTGGGCTATACTTATACTGCTGAAGTTGATTATGGTATTAGTGGTTCTGACAAAAAGTCCGCTGTAACAGGGAAAGCAATTGCTTCGGGTGTTTTATTTTTTCATGGTACAACATGGACAACTAAACACTGGCCGGAAAGCTACTGGCAGGAACTGGCTCAACAACTGGTTGCTCATGGCTATACTGTTTTTTTACCCTGGGGCTCAGAGCCTGAGCGGTTAAGAGTACAAACAATTAAAAAAGCCGTAGAGGCTTCTGAACAGGTCATTATTCTGCCAAAAATGTCCCTGACTGAAATCAAATGTCAGCTCTCTGCAGTAAGAGCCGTTGTGTCAGTAGATACCGGTCTTGCACATCTGGCAGCAGCCCTGGACAAGCCTCAGATCAGCCTGTTTGGTCCAACCAACCCGGGGCTTACCCGACCCTATGGCAATAACCAGGTGATTCTACAGGTGGATTACCCCTGTAAAGCCTGTATGCAGAAAAAATGTAACAAACCGGCTGTTCAGGATGATAAAAAACTTATTTATCCGGCCTGTTTTTCCAGCCTGAAACCGCAGCAGGTTTATCAACAGTTAGTTACGCTAACAGGCGGTCAGTTGTCATGAAAATTGCCTTTGTATTATTCAAATATTTTCCCTTTGGCGGTTTGCAAAGAGACTTTATGCGTATTGCCCGTCTGTGTGCAGAAACGGGGCATAAGGTAACGGTCTATACCCTGTCATGGCAGGGTGAACAACCTGCGGACTTTAATATTAAAGTGATGAAAGTCAGTGCTATAACTAATCATAAACGTTACCAGAAATTTGAAAAATCCTTAATGGCTGATTTAAGACAGCATCCGGTGGATATGCTGGTGGGCTTTAATAAAATGGCCCACCTGGATGTTTATTATGCAGCCGATGCCTGTTATGCCGAAAAAGCTCACAAGCTGCGCGGGCGGCTGTACCGCATGGGCAGTCGTTACAGTTATTTTTACCATAATGAAAAAGCGGTTTTTTCCAGCCAGTCCCGGACTCAGATTCTGATGATTTCAGATGCTCAGAAAGCTATTTTTAAAAAATATTATCATACCCAGGATGAACGTTTTCACCTGCTGCCGCCAGGCATTGCCCGTGATCGTAAAGCCCCGGCTAATGCGTCGCAAATCCGCTCGGCATTTAGAAAAAAACTAAATCTTTCTGAGCAGGATTTATTATTATTGATGGTGGGTTCAGGGTTTAAAACCAAGGGACTGGACCGGGCTCTGCTGGCTATGCAGGCACTGGATCCGGCACTGCGGGGTAAAGTGCAGTTTATTATTATTGGTCAGGACAACCCTAAAAAATTCAGCCGTTATGCCCAGCAGCTGGGACTGGGCAAACAGGTGCAGATCCTGGCGGGGCGAGATGATATTCCAGAATTTCTATTAGGGGCCGATGTGCTTATCCACCCTGCCTATAATGAAAACACCGGTACGGTACTGCTGGAAGCCATGGTAGCCGGGCTGCCGGTACTGGTTACAGACATCTGTGGTTATGCTCATTATATTGACGAAGCCAATGCCGGCATAGTGCTGGGCTCCCCCTTTTCTCAGCAGCAGCTTAATGAGGCACTGGCAAAAATGCTTACAGAGCCGGAATCCCGTGCCCGGTGGCAGAAAAATGCCCTGAACTTTGCGGAGACGGCGGATATTTATTCCATGCCGGAAACTGCGGTAAGCTTAATTGAACGCTTTGCTGAGCAAAAAAATCAGGCTAAAGGTGGTATAATGCATGAAGCTTGAGCTGGCACCGGTATTTCAGCGGCACTGGAAAGATAAAGATCCCTTTGTTGAAGCTGAACAGTTACAGGGGGAAGTGTTTCGTGAGCTGGAGGCGCGTCGCACCCTGCGCTTTAAGCTGGAGGGTAAAAGTTATTTTATTAAAATTCACCGCGGTGTAGGCTGGTTTGAAATACTGGAAAATTTGCTGCGTTTACGTCTGCCGGTGCTGGGAGCACGTAATGAATATGAAGCAATTCGCAGGCTGGAAACGCTCAATATTGATACCATGAGCATTTGTGCTTATGCTGAAAAAGGTCTCAATCCGGCCCGGCGGAAATCCTTTATTATTACCGAGGATCTGGTTAATACCATCAGTCTTGAAGATTTTTGTCTGGACTGGCACAAAAAAAAACCGGATTTTCGTTTAAAAAAAGCGTTGATTGAAAAACTGGCCCTGGTTAGCCGGCTTATGCATAATCATGGTATTAATCACCGGGACTATTATATCTGTCACTTTTTACTGGCTTTACCGCTGCCGGAAAAAGACGGGCAGATAGCAGTTGAAAATTTGAAAGTCTCTTTAATTGATTTACACCGGGCACAGTTAAGAAGCGTTACACCGCAACGCTGGCGAATAAAAGATATTGCCAGCTTATACTTTTCAGCCATGAATATTGGCCTGACAAAACGGGACGTATTGCGTTTTGTCAGGGTGTATCAGGATAACTCCCTGCGACACTGTTTAAAGCATACTGAATTCTGGCAGCAGGTCAGCAGACGAGCAGATAAATTAATGGATCGAAAACAGCGTAAAGGTGATTTGATCTAGCAACATAATATTATTCGTTAAAATCGAATAATTGTAGTTAAAAAAAACAGGAAAAATATATGACAAGTGGTTTTAATGACGCTCGAATTAAGTCAACAATGGATAAAGCCGAGGATTATACAACTCGCAGAGCGGCCAAGCATCGGGCAGAAATGGACCTGGTAAAAAAAGCATTTTCAAGTCTTAAAAATGTTAAAAAGGTACTCGATGCCCCCTGCGGTATAGGTCGTGCTACATTTTTGCTGGCCCAGATGGGCTATGATGCTACCGGTGTGGATGCGGGTGAAGCGGCAATTATCAAGGCTAAGGAACTGGCAGAACAGGATAATATTCAATGCACCTTAATGGAAGCCAACCTTAAGCATACACCGTTTCAGGATGGTGAGTTTGATGCGGTTCTGTGTTTCCGTTTTTTCCACCACCTGTTAACCCCTGAAGCTCGTCAGCATCTTATTAATGAGCTGACCCGTATTTCCAATCAGTATGTATTGATCTCATACCTGTCTCCGGTATCGGTAACCTCGTGGAAGCGTAAATTACGGGTAATGCTCGGCGGTAGAAAATCCAGCCAGGAAACAAC
>JALVDE010000207.1 GCA_027009375.1 Gammaproteobacteria bacterium | reverse complement strand
GGAAAAAGGCCATAAGGCAGCCAGAGTTTTAGATGACATTGTAGACCATACTGCCTGCGGCAGACCGTCTTTAATTGAGATGCATCGCTTAAATTTTTTACAGAATAAAAGCCATTCATTAAATGAATTAAAAAAACTGCTGGATATAATCAGCCAAAAGTTACCGGAAACATTATATCTGACTGCTGAACAGTTAATGGGTATCTATAAATCAGCGGATAAGCAATTATTAGTTATGAAAAAACCTGAACGTTTCGCTATATGGCTAATTCGGGTAAAAAAATTTTTAGAATACAAACGTCTGTCAAAGTACTCAGGTGTTAACTATATACTGGAAAAAGCATCCCCTTTTTCCACCTCAGGGCGCCTGCTCCTGGAAAATAGGAGCGTGTGAGGGGTACAATGACCCAAAATATAAAACCAACGGTCAGTGTCATAATTGCGGTTTACAATGGCGAAAAAACCATTAAACGTGCAATAGACTCTATATTGCAGCAAACCTGGCCAGTTAATGAAATTATTATTATAGATGACGGCTCTACTGACAATACCCGTCAGGTACTGGCAGACTATAAAGATAAAATAACCACCCTGCACCAGCAAAATGCAGGGGTATCCGTGGCCAGAAATAAGGGTGTAGAGCAGGCAAAAAGCGACTGGATCTGTTTTCTGGATGCCGACGACTGGTATTATCCCGACAGGATAAAATGGCATATGGAAATGATACAGCAAAACCCAAAACTCGATTTTTTAACAGGTGATTTTGACTACATTGACGAAAATGGCAATATACTGCGTCAGTCCATGCAGTCCACAAAATGTGGTAGTCAACTATTACAATTGGCAGGTGATAAAAGCTCGGTAATAATGCAGGGTGATTTAATAGGTGAATTTGTTGAGCAGCATTTTGGAGATACGCATACATTAACTCTTAAACGGGCAGATTTTTTAAAACTTGGCGGTTATCCACAAGGCGTAGCTGTATGTGAAGATGTTAACTTTTTAATAAGACTCTGTGCAGTCAGCCGTTATATTGGAGTTAAAACCTTACCAATGGCCGCTTACTTTATACATTCAAACAGTGCAACACGCAGTGACCCTTTAAGAGCACAACAGCAGACACTGCTGGCATTACAAAGCTTAAAGATGTTTATAAAAGAGACTAATAACTCTCTTATGAAGGGACTTATGAAGTCAATCCGCCATGCCCGACTTGATCTGGCTTATGTGTTATTAAAAAACAATAAAAAGTCACAGGCTTTACAGGTAGTACTGCCGATGATTTATGAAGTGCCTGGAATTAAAAGCATTAAATATATTCTGTCAGTGGTAAAAGGCTAATAATGTCAAATAAGGATAATTTAAACAACCAGTCTCACCGCTATCTGGTGATAACAGAACTGTTTTTACCCACCAAAGGCGGAACCGCCGTCTGGTTTGATGAAGTTTATCAACGTATTGGCGGTAAAGAAATTCATATTGTTACTAAAGATGTTGAAGGCGGTAAGGAATACGATAAAACCCATAAAAATACTGTACATAGGGTTTCCTTAAAAAGGCACTGGTGGCTAAGGCCGGAATCGCTGGCAATGTATTTAAAACTTTTTTTTAAATCACTAAAAGTCGCTTTAACTAATAAAATAGATGCGGTACATACCGGACGTGTTTTGCCTGAAGGGCTTGTGGGGTTACTGGTAGCCAGAATTATTCGAAAACCCCTGGTTATTTATGCCCATGGCGAAGAAATAACGACCTGGAGACAATCGACAAAGTTTAAGGTGATGAAGTTTACCTATCAGCATGCGGATAAGATTATAGCCAATAGTGAGTTTACAAAAGGTGAGTTAGAAAAAATCGGTATTGATACCGATAAAATTATAAAAATTTCACCGGGAGTCAATATAGAACGGTTTAGACCTATGCCGATTGAAGATGTAATGGATTTAAGGGAATCAATAGGCATTACTCAGAAAGAAAAACTTATACTTTCTGTAGGGCGTTTGAGCAGGAGAAAAGGGTTTGATCAAACGATAAAAGCCCTTGCTCAATTAAGAGAAGATAATATTGATGCACATTATGCTCTAATTGGTATTGGTGAAGATAAAGACTATCTGCAAAAGCTGGTTAAAGAATATAAAGTGAATGACTATGTTCATTTTTTGGGGCATGTCAGTATGGAAGATTTACCCAGATGGCATAATGCAGCCGATGTGTTTGTTATGCCAAACAGAGAAATAGATGGAGATACAGAAGGTTTCGGGATGGTGTTTGTGGAAGCGGCCGCTTGTGGTAAACCTGTTATAGCAGGTAATGCAGGTGGCACAGGGGATGCTGTTATCAATGAGGAAACTGGCTATAGAATAGATGCAACACATCTCGAAAATTTGACACAGGCCTTGTCTAAGATTTTATTAGATGAATCGTTAGCAGAACAAATTGGGAAAAAAGCATATGAGCGAGCAACAAAAAATTACAACTGGAATGTGGTCGCTAAAACAACGACACAAATCTCCTGTTTATAAAAGACTACTATCCCTTGAACCGGCAGCGTATATTTTTATCCTGTTAGGCTGGTTGATATCTACCACGAATGTATTTGCGGCCAGGCTTGAAACAAACTATCCGACTGATCAGGAAATTAGTGCACTACCTGCTTATTGTCATGCAAAGTTAAGAGCGGATCAAAAAAGTGACGAAGCGCAACATTGGAAAAGAGCATTAGGTAAGGATTATATACATGTTCATCATCTTTGTGCAGCACGAGCATTTTTAATGAGAGCCAACAGGATGGATGATAACAGGCACTTTTATCTTGGGGAGGCAATGAATAACCTGGAATATATGATCACCCATTCCAGCCCGAATTTTATTCTAATGCCGGAAATTCTTTATTATAAAGCCTATATTTTTTATAAGCAGAAAAAGTATGATCAAGCAATAAAGTATGCCGAAATGGCTATTAAAAAAAATAAGCAATATATCAGACCCTATCTTTTAATTGCGGACATATATATCAAACTTAATGATGTGCAAAATGCTGAAACAATCATAACTGATGCCAAAGCAAAGTTTCCAAAATCGAAAGCAATAAAAAGAAGAATAAAAAAAATAAGGAAACTAAAAAAACAGAAGAAAACAGGATAGGTTATAAAATTGAGCCTAGGTAATAAAATAAGAAAAAATACATTATGGCTGTTTGCAGGAGGTGTATCCAGTAGAGGAATAATGTTTTTGTCAGGGATTGTTCTGGCAAGATTGTTGGTGCCGGAAGATTTTGGGTT
>JALVDE010000206.1 GCA_027009375.1 Gammaproteobacteria bacterium | reverse complement strand
ACCCTGATTTCTATCTCAGAACCATCCCGGCCGATAACCAGTTGTAGATTACCAACTTCAGGTTTGCCCGCTGCCAGACGCTGTTCCGGTGTTTCAATACCGTGCGCAATGGCGTTTCTGAGCATATGCTCAAGAGGGGCCATAATTTTTTCCAGTACCCGACGGTCAATTTCCTGGTTTTCACCGGTCAGTACAAAATTGACCTTTTTGTTCAGTTCCTGTGCAGTCTGGCGGACAATTCGTCTAAAGCGGGGCAGCTGACTTTTAAAGGGAACCATTCGGGTTCTCATCAGTCCTTCCTGCAGATCGGTATTGACCCGGCCCTGCTGAATTAACAGTGTTTCTGCTTCACTGTTAAGATTGGTCATGGAGTTTTCAATATTGTCCAGATCCGCCACAGTTTCTGCCATTGCACGGGTGATCTGCTGCATATTGGAGAATCGGTCAAATTCCAGAGGATCAAATTCTTCATAACGCTCATAACCCAGGGATTCGGCCTGATCACGACGTGACTGGATCTGTGCTTCTGTTTCCATTTCAAAACGCCGCAGCTGTTCCCGCAAACGAATAATGGTGCTGTTCATTTCTTCCAGGGCCGTCTGGTACTCGGTATTACCCTGGTTCAGACGGGAGCGGTAAATACTGACTTCACCGGCATAGTTAACCAGCTCATCAAGCAGGTCTGCACTGACTCTGACACGTTCAGTTTTTTTATGCTGCTCAGGTGCTTTCTGCTCCACCAGAGCTTCCGGTTCTTCCTGCTCAGGCTCAGTACCCAGAATAGTCTGCGCCAGTTCACCGGCTGCACTGTCCTGAACGACTGTACCAGAAGCAGATACATCAGAAACCACTTCCTCTGTAGAAAGTTCCACATCTGCAGCGTCTTCTGCTGGTGTTTCATGAGCAGTAGTTTCAGCTTCCGGCTGAACTTCATCGTTGATGCTCTTTTCCAGACTTTCTTCTGCTTGCTCTTCAGGTTCCGCTTCTTCCGTTTGCTTAGTTTCCGGAGATGTTATTTCTCCCCTGGCTATGGCTTCGGCACGTTCCAGTAATTGTTCATCAGCCTGAACCGGTTTTCCGGATTTAAGATCATCCAGCATTTCACTGACCGCATCGTGAGCCTGATATAACAATTCAAAAAAGACCGGTTCCGGCGTCCGGTTCTGTTCCGTAATATGTTCCAGCTGGCTCTCAAGGTTATGCGTCAGATCGCTGATGGGATCAATACCTGCCATACGGGCACCCCCTTTAAGGGTATGCAGATCCCGCAGAAGTTCTTTTAAGCGATCAGCATCATCCGGATTATCTTTAAGATGAGCCAGAGATGCATCGGTAGAATTCATTAATTCCTGAGCTTCTTCCAGGAAGATCTCCAGCAGCTCATCATCATATTCAAAGGTACCGGACTGTTTTTCAATTGCAGTCTCTGTTTTGTCTGAGCCTCCAGCTGTAGAGCCCTCAGCTACATTCTCTTCAGCAGCTTCCTGCTCAATATCTGCTAAGCTGATTTCTGTTTCTGCCAGATTCTCGGTATCATCATGCTCAACTGTTGCAACAGATTCTTCTGTATCCTGCTCAGATACCGGAGCTTCTATACCGCTGAGATTATCCAGCTCAGTAATAAGTTCAGGCAGGTCCTCTACCGGCTGACCGGATTTTAATCTGTCCAGCATGGTGGAAAGGTGATCGTGGACTGTTTGCAGAACTTCAATATGCTGAGGCGCAAAACTGATTTCACCATCGGTGAACTGTTCCAGTTTGCTTTCAAAGCTATGGGTCAGATCACCAATAGCCGTTACACCCGCCATTCTGGCACCGCCTTTAAGGGTATGCATATCTCTCAGCAGGCGGTTCATTGCCTCCTGATCCTGGTGATTACTGTTTAAAGTATTTAAGGCCTGCTCACTGGAATTAAGCAGCTCTTCACCTTCTTCAATAAATATTTCCAGTAATTCATCATCATATTGATCAGAAGTCTGTTCACTGACTTCCTGTTCCTGTTCCTGTTCCTGTTCCTGTTCCTGTTCTTCCAGATTATCCAGCATCTGTTCGGAAACACTGACTGTTTCATCAATGTCTTCATCTTCTTCCAGCAGGTTTTCAAGGTGTTTTACCTGTTCCAGCACATCCTCAATGCGCTCCTGAAGATCGGTATTTTCTTCCGGCAGGCTGTTTTCCGTTGTCAGATGCTGCAATGAAGCAGAGCAGAACTGACAGGTCTCTGCCAGCAGAGCCACCAGTGATGGTTCGATCTTCTGACCTTTCTCGACAATCGCCTTGACCACTTTTTCCATCAGTTCACTGACATTACCAATGGCATGAATATCCGCCATATGGGCACTGCCGCGCAGGGTATGCAGGCTGCGGATCAGGACATCATCAGGGTAGCAGACATCATTATGTTGATGACACTGCTCAATATACTGTTCTATATTTTCAATATGACCAGCAGCTTCATTAGCAAATATTTCCAGCAATACCGGATCCAGAGCTTCTTCTTCCTGCTCCTGAGACTCATCGGCACTGACTTCCAGTGTTTCCTGAGATGACTCTTCAGGCATAGGTTCTTCTGCTTTTGGCTGATCGGCTGTTAACCAGTTAATATCAAAGGAGTCACCCTTACTTAAAATATGCGCATAAGCCGCCAACCGGGAAGATTCAACATTGGAAAGTCGCTGCTGCTCAAAGGCATTAATAATTTCCGGCAGCATCTCAATTCCAGTATCAATGGTCTGCTTTAACAACTCATTAACGACAATGGAATTATCAATAATCCGATTGAGCATATTTTCATAGGCCCAGGCAAATTCACCCATTTCATAAGCGCCGACCAGACGACCACTGCCCTTGAGGGTATGAAAAGAGCGGCGGATTTCTTTCAGCACTTCCATATCTTCATGGTTTTCTCGCCATTTTGGGAACAGATCTGAAATTTTTGCAATTTCTTCCTGAGCTTCCTCAATAAAGATCTCCATAATTTCCGGATCGAAATCATCTGAGGTTTCCAGTTTTTTTATGTCCGGATAGTCATTAGCCGGATCATTTTCCAGTTCAGCATCAGGGACAGTTTTTTCATCCTGAAGCTCTTCATCTGGAGATTCGTCTGCAATTTTTTCTATATTTTCATTGGCCTGAACATCCATATCCGCTTTATCTACATCAGGATTTTCTTCTATATCAGGAGTAAGCTCATCTAAATCATGATCTGCACCAGTATCATCTGGTAAGTTTTCAGCAGGCGGTTCTTCTGAAGGTTGTTCTTTTTCAACTGGTGACTGTGTTATATCTGTTTCGCTGGCAGCAGCTTTATCAGCCGCAGTCTGGATAATACGGTTAAGTGTTTCTGTTGCCCAGCGCAGGGTACTGGAAATATCATCATTCAGAGCAGTCTGATTATTACCTACCAGACTGATCATGGATTTCATCTGGTGCGCAATATCTTCTGCCTTGTCATGTTGCAGCAGTTTTACCTGTTCAGCCACAGAAGCAATAATAGTTAACAGTTTTTCCCTGGACTGGGTATTGGCCACATCATCCATCCAGGTAAACAGCGCCTGACTGAGTTCTGTTTCTTCTTCAGCCTGTTCTGGCTCACGGCCCAGTAATTTGTCAATACCGGAACGTGCCACGCTTTCAATAATGGACAGGTCCTGCTGTTGTTCCAGAATAGCATCCAGATAATATTCAATAGCGGTAATGGTATCAGCTAAATACTGCTGTTGTTCCCTGGAAGGCAGCTTATTATCCTGCAGTAAATTAGCGGCCACATATTCAGCACTGTCCTTAACTATCTGACTGCCCTGTGTCCTGTCCAGCATATCCAGAACACCGGCAATACTGAGCAGGCCGTGACTGGCCGCATCAATATATTTTTGCAGTGACTCGCTGTCTTCACCATCTTCATGGCCATCAAAAACAGCAATAATATTTTCCTTAACTTTCTGCAGTTCTGTTTTTGACTCACTAATAACACTGTTTGAGAGCTGCTGTTTTTCCTGTTCGGAGATTTCCATCTGAGACAGATCCACTGATTCATCATCAGAACCGGTAAACAACCCTCCCTGTCCCATATTGGCCAGAGAGGATTCTACAAACAACAGGGCACTGGCTACACCATCCATTGCCTCCCGGGTTGAATCTTCTTCTCCATCAACAATAGTTTTTAATAATTCAACTTTTTCCTGTAATACATTTCTAGGGGCACTCTGTCCCAGCATGGCCAGGGTATCAGATATCTGCGACATAACACCGATAATAGTCCGCAAATCTTCCTGCTGCTGTTCGTTCTCTGCCAGAGCCTTATCTTCCCGGTAATTACGCACATAAACATCCAGCTGTTCCTTAACATAATTTAAATCAGAAGCAATAACATCGGTAACGGCCTGCATAAGCTCTGCATTGGCCCCGCCCATACTGGCTTTGGCATCTTCAAGTTCATCTTCATCCGGAATAATATCCGCCAGATGATAAGTTTCCTTAACCGCCTCAACCAGGGGACCGCCAGTAGAGCTGCATGGGTTTTTACTATGAGCAATATAAAACAGCAGATTTTTTTTCAGGCTGGATAAACCCTGTTCAAGTTCTTCGCTGAAATTTTCAGTGGATTCACCGCTGTCTATTAACTGTTTAATATAGCGATCAGCCTGTCCCAGCAATAACTTGGTTGAAGCACTGGGTTCAATTCCCTTGTCCATCAAACCTTCAATAAAGGCTTCCAGGAGACTGAACAGCTGGTAGAAACTGGCGGTTTTTGAGGTTTCTCTAAGTTTGGAAATAACTTTTCTGGCTTTATTTAAACTGGTCAGACTGTTACTGTCACGATACCAGCCCAGTAAGCCAAGATGGAAATGATGACGGATCTTTTTTGCCAGCTGTCCCGGGTCAATACCATTGTCCGGTTCTGGTGATATTTTATCCAGACTGAGATCAGCAGAAAAAAGTGCCCCTTCAGTCAGCAGTTGTTCACCTCTGGATGCCCGCAGATCATTTAATAGTGGCAGCAATACCATAGGCAGATCCCTGGCACCACGTTCCAGGCGTTCCAGGTAATCAGGCAACTGTATCAGGGCGCGCATCAATACTTCAAAACTGTCTTCCCTGCGTACGACCTTATCATCGTAGATGGCCTGTGAAAGCTGCTCCATTTCTTCACTGAGCAGCGCTGCTCCACCCAGTTCCAGCATATTCAGACTGCCGGAAACCTGGTGCAGATAGGTGGTACAAAACTGCAGTTGAGAACTGTCTTCATCATCCTCAACAAAAGATTCAAAATGTACACGAGCCTGTTTGAGACTTTCATAAATCTCATCAATTACCCATTTCAGGCCGCCATGTTCAAAATCGGTCGCCATTTTTGCTCCACAGTTTTAGTGTTCGATACATTTTCCAATGTATCTTTATAATCACTTATAATTATTATCGTTATTTTTTTACAAATGCCAGAGCATTTGTAAAATCTATTTTTTTTAGTTCTGCATGAGGACTGGTCAGTGCTTCACCGGCACCGAGCACCAGGAATCCCCCGCTTTTCAGTCGTTTTACCAGTTGCTCAATAATCTGCTTACGTCGTTCCCGGTTAAAGTAAATCAATACATTCTGGCAGAAAATAATGTCCATAGGTTCCAGCAGTACTTTTTTCATATCAATAATATTAAAGGGTACAAAACAGACTCTTTTTTTCAGTTCATCCCTGACCTGGTAACGTCCGTCCTGCTGTCTGTCAAAATAGTACTCCAGATAGTCTTCCGGAACATATCTGACCTTGTATTTGTCATAAATTGCTTTACGGGCATTGACCAGTGCCGGAACACTGATGTCCATTCCCATTACCGCTATGTAACAGTTTCTGCTCTGTTGGGTATATGGTACCTGGTGCCTGATAAACTGATCAGCCACCATTCCCAGGGTATAGGCTTCTTCTCCTGTTGAACATCCGGCACTCCAGATCTGCAACTTTTTTCGTTGTGGCTCTGAGGCAAACAGTTCGGGCAAAATAACCTGTTCAAGAACATCGATAGAGGGTTGATGACGAAAGAAACGGGTTTCATGAATCGTTAATCGATCCACCAGAGTCAGCCATTCTCTCTGTCCATAACGCTCGGACTGCAAATGTTCATAATAGGCCGCATAGTCATGCATACCAATTTCTTTCATTCTCAGGCCAAGGCTGGTTTCAAGAAATGAACGGCGTTCTTTTGGAAGGTGCATACCGGTTCTGTCTTCAAGCAGATTAGTCCAGCGTTGAAACTGAGTTTCATCCATTTGCTCAAAGTTTAACAGGGTATTATTTAATGCCACCATTAACCCGTTTGTTTCCCCGATTTATCCATTAGTTCCTGCCCTTTTAAAAATACAATGACTACAAAGTGCTGGAAAGTATCCGGATAATAATTAATCTTCATCATTGCTGGGTAAGGTAAAGCCGGCAACCGATTGTCTCAGTTCATTAGCCAGTTCTGCCAGATTACCAATGGATGCGGCAGTTTCATTAGTACCCGCTGATGTCTGCGTGGTGATTTCCTGTACCACGTTCATTGAGTCAGAAATACTGACCGCCGCAATAGACTGTTGTCTGGTGGTATCCGAAATGGCCTGAATCAGTTTTGCCAGTGAGGAGGATACATGTTCAATTTCTTCCAGTGCGGCACCCGCATTCTGTGCCAGGCGGGCTCCCTGAACCACTTCTGAGGTACTGCGCTCCATGGAAATAACGGCTTCATTGGTATCTGCCTGAATGGTTTTAACCAGCGCTTCAATCTGCTTGGTGGCATTACCGGAACGTTCCGCCAGTCGCTGAACCTCATCCGCAACCACCGCAAAGCCTCGACCGGCATCACCGGCCATGGCCGCCTGAATCGCGGCATTTAATGCCAGAATATTGGTCTGTTCAGAAATGTCATTAATAATTTCAACAATATCACCAATTTCCTGAGAGGATTCACCCAGACGTTTAATCCGTTTGGAAGTTTCCTGGATCTGTTCACGAATAGTATCCATACCGCTGATGGTATCCTGTACCACCATGGAGCCCTTGTTCGCAATTTCAACCGATTTACTCGCTTCGTTAGCCAGGTCATTAGCGTTGGCAGAAACTTCTTCAATGGAAGCCGCCATCTGGTTAACCGCCGAACTGGCTGTCGTGATCTGCGCAGCCTGCTGGTCACTGGCTTCTGCCAGATGCATCGCTGTTGCCTGTGTTTCATGAGCCGCAGACGATACCTGTACCGTGGTGTCATTAATCTGTGTAACCAGATTCCTTAAAGCATCAATGGTATAGTTAATGGAGTCAGCAATGGCTCCGGTAATATCTTCCGTTACCGTAGCGTGTGCAGTCAGATCACCATCAGCCAGAGCACCCATTTCATCCAGTAGCCGCATAATGGCCGCTTCATTTTTATTATTCTGCGCTTCAATTTCGTTACGCTGTTCCTCGGTTTCCCGGGCAATACGTTTTTCCTGGGAAATCAGCAGAGCACCAATCATAAAGAACATAAAGACAGTTAAACCAGCCAGAATATTCCCGATCACTGACAGGGTAGTATCATTAGCTACCGCTTCCTGATAAGTTTCACCCAGGAGACTGATCTGTTCCAGCAGTATGTCTGAATTGCTGTACAGCACCATTGCACTATTATTAATTTCAAAAGTTTCCGGGGAGCGTTCCAGAATATCAGCCACTTTAGTTTTAATACTGTCGTACAGACTGGCGATTTCCATTAACAGTTCAACGGCTTCAGGGTTTTCAACTTTTTCGACACCCAGCATTTTACTGCCGTTTAACAGAGCATCCAGCACCCGTTTAAAGGTTGCTGTATCCAGACCAAAACGTTGTGCGCTTTGTGCGGCATCACTGCTGCCGGACATCATAACTGAAATATTGCCGGAAATTCGTTCAATAAACATTAACTGCTGGGTAGCCAGGTAAACCTGACGGGTCGGCGCATTGGCTTCCACCAGAATTTCAGCCACTTCATTGGTCGCATTAAGCAAATCCGGCATCTGTTCATTAATAGCCTTAATGTCTTCAGACAGGATAAGAATGGTTTCCTGACTGTTTAATACCGTATTAATGTGTTTATTGTAATCCCGCCAGGTCTTATTTAATCGATTATAGGCTTCCAGAGCTGCCGGCGGCAGGGTGCTTTCTCCGGTTTCAGGATCAGCGGCCTTTAGGGGCACCATATTTTTACTGAATTCTTTCTGGTATTTTTTGAGTTTTGTGAAGGCATCTTCATTACCGGCTGCGGCGAGGGTTGCCGATTTAGCCAGCCCCTGAGATAAAACCCTCTGTTCCGTCACAAGGGAAAGGTATTGGGTGTCCCGGTTTTCCTTAGTAAAGGCCATCCAGTAGACAACCACCATGGCCACCACGAACACTACCAGGAGTGTAAAGGGCACATAGACGCTCTTTCTGTTTGTAGTTTCACCTTGCATTTTAAATCGGCTCCTAAATCATCACTATGAGTTTTTGTAGTATTTATTATTTAAACTGGTTTGCTGTGGCTGCTGCCCGCTATTTGAGGGCCACATTAAGAAAGTCCTGACTCTCAATGAGTTTATTAAGGTTAAACACTACCCAGCTTTCACCATTAATGTCATAACCACCCTGCATATAGCTATGCCATTGCACATCATATTGCATACGAGCATCAAACAACTCCTGGTCGAAGTGTTTCATACCGTAAATTTCATCAACAATCAGACCGGCATTTAATTTGTCTCTGGCAATGGCCAGAATACGGGTTTCCCGTCGTACAGGCGTTATTGCCTGAGACAGAAAACCCTGCAAATCAAAAATCGGCAGCAGGTTGCCGCGAATATTGGCAATCCCCCGAACCCACTCCTTACTGCCCGGCACCTGAGATACCTGCGGATATTTCATAATTTCCCGAACATGCTGCATAGGTGCGACAAAGCGGTGCTTACCAATACGAAAACCAATCCCCGACCACACGGTTTTGATTTCTTCTTCCAGCGGCAAGGGGGCGGCATTCGCTCTGCTCCAGGCTTCCATTTCCTGCAGCAACTGGATTATTTCAGCCGGGTTTTGAGGTTCAAAATTCATTTATTTTTTCCAGGGGACATTAACTGACTAATAAACGGTTTACTTCATCAATTAAGTCATTTTCCACAAATGGCTTGGTGACATAGCCCTTGGCACCCTGGCGCTCTGCCCACATTTTATCGGTTTTCTGATCCTTGGTCGTCACCATAATGACCGGAATATTGGCCGTTTCAGACTGATTTTTTAATTGCCGGGTGGCCTGAAAACCATTCAGTTCAGGCATAACCACATCCATTAAAATCAAATCAGGCATAAGCTGCGTAGCTTTCTCAACGCCGTCTTTACCATCCACGGCCACCGAAACCCGGTGCCCCTGTTTTTCCAGTGCAGAAGAAATGATGTGTGTTTCTGTCGGTGAATCATCCACAACGAGAATATGTGCCATATTAATAATCTCTCTATTATTGTTTTATATTATTATCTTGTATCTTGTATCCTGTTACCTGAATCAATGAACTTTATTAAGCTTTTTTAACATAACGGGTAATAGCGCCCAGAAGTTCATCTTTAGTAAAAGGCTTGGTCAGGTATTGCTCTGAACCCACAATACGTCCACGAGCCCGGTCAAACAGGCCATCCTTACTGGATAACATAATAACCGGAGTATCTTTAAACATTTTATTATTTTTAATCAGAGCGCAGGTTTGGTAGCCGTCCAGCCTGGGCATCATAATATCAACAAAAATGATATCGGGACGATGCTCAAGAATTTTTGACAGAGCTTCAAAACCGTCAACAGCCGTCACCACTTCACAACCGGATTTTTTTAACAGGGTTTCAGCAGTACGACGTATGGTTTTACTATCGTCAATGACCATGACTTTCAGGCCATCAAGAAGATTGGTATCAGATGTTCCCACTTATCCCCCAGCAAATTGCAGCAAAAATAAATTAAAGTTAAACATAAAAAGTAGTTTTAATATTATGGTATTTTCCATAATATCATGCAGGCTACTATCTTGCCTGACACATCCATTGCTTATAGTCTTTCAAATGATTGATAAACGACTGAGACATTCCATGACTTGAGTTTTTGTAAAACTCTCCTGTAAAACAACAGGCATAACATAATTGTGTGCATGCAAAGATTACTTTTAGCACAACTTTAGCCTGCATTCCACATAGATTAATGATTTTTTTAACAAAACTGTGTAACACATTATAAAACAAGGAATAATTTTTTATTATCTATTGACAATAGCACCCTTTTCTTATACTGGAAAACTTTAACAAACAGGCCTTTGTTAACAATTAGGGCTTAAACCATTTATAAAGGTACATCATAAAAATAAAAAGCAACCTTAAGGCTAACCCGGCTATTAATAAAAAAGTATAGTGCAAAATTTATAAATTACCTATAAAAATTGCTTTGTGCAATAAATTCCTTTTTACATGAGACAGTGTACGGTTAGAATAGACCAACAAAATCCTGCAAAACTCTCGCATAAACTGAGGAATAGCTATGACCATCCGCCTTGGCATTGTAATGGATCCCATTGCAGCCATTAACACCAGAAAAGACAGCAGTTTCGCCATGCTGCTTGAGGCACAGAAACGCGGCTATGAAATCCATTATATGGAAATGTCCAGTCTGTTTATTCAGGACAATACAGCCTGGGCCAGCACCCGCCAAGTGCAGCTTGAAGATGCCCCTGACAACTGGTATCGCTTTTTATCCGCAGCACAGAACATAGAACTGGCGGAACTGGATGTAATTTTAATGCGCAAGGATCCGCCTTTTGATATGGAGTACATTTATGCCACCTATATCCTGGAACTGGCAGAACAGAAAGGCAGTCTGATTGTAAATCAGCCACGCTCCTTACGGGACGCTAATGAAAAACTGTTTACCCTGCAGTTTCCACAATGCACGGTTCCTACCCTGGTCAGTCGTAACAAGGATCAGTTCAAACAGTTTTTGCTGCAGCATAAAGATATTATTATCAAACCTCTGGGCGGCATGGGCGGTCATTCCATTTTCCGGGTTATGGAAAATGATCCGAATTTAAATGTTATTCTGGAAACCGTAACCCGACACGGCAATGAGTATATTATGGCCCAGCGTTTTATTCCGGAAATTACCCAGGGTGACAAGCGGATTTTAATTATCAATGGTATCCCGGTGGATTATGCTCTGGCCCGTATTCCGCCGGAAGGGGAAACCCGCGGTAATCTGGCGGCCGGCGGCAGTGGTGTGGGCATACCCTTAACTGAACGGGATTACTGGCTTTGTGAACAGGTAGCTCCCCGCCTGAAACAGATGGGGCTGCTGTTTGTCGGTATGGATGTTATTGGCGATTATATCACCGAAATCAATGTCACCAGCCCGACCTGCATACGTGAACTGGACAAGCTGTATGATCTCAATATCAGTGCCCTGCTGATGGATGAAATTGAACAGATACTGGCTCATTAATGTCCGCCCCCAATACTGATAAATTACCTGGTCGATTACTTATTCATTGCTGCAGAATTGTATTGATTATCAGTGTTCTGCTGCTGCCTGCTGCCTGCCATCAGGCTCCTTCCACTAAACTTTACCAACAGCAGTTATTTGCCTTCGGCACCCTGATTGATATCAGCCTTATCACCGA
>JALVDE010000205.1 GCA_027009375.1 Gammaproteobacteria bacterium | reverse complement strand
AAGAACATCAGTTCGATTTTTATACTGTTTTACCGGATCGAGAAGTCGAAGTGAGTCGGCCGGAAAATACCACAGCTAAATACCGGACGACACCGAAAAATGCAGCCAGACCAAAGACCAGTCAAACCGCATCAAAAACAGCTAAAACAACTCAGACTAAACCATCTGCCGGTAAACCGGTTTTTTCAAATCAACTGTATCAACTCCAGGTTGGTGCATTTAAGGAACTCGGCAAAGCAGATGCCATGAAGGCCCGGCTGGCCTTTTTAGGCGTAGAATCCAATATTCAGGTGATCCGTAATAACAACCAGCAAATGTACCGGGTACGGGTCGGCCCCAGTACTGACCAGAAAAAAATGG
Organism: Gammaproteobacteria bacterium; assembly: GCA_027009375.1. Lineage (GTDB taxonomy): Bacteria > Pseudomonadota > Gammaproteobacteria > GRL18 > GRL18 > JANELJ01. Next base: position 6,145 of record JALVDE010000205.1, on the reverse strand, counting down.
AACAGGTAAAAGCACAGTTAAAGGCTCAGAATATCAACACCTTTATGCAAAAACTATAACCCCTCTTACCTAAAATCTGCACCCCGGCTCCTGTATGCTAATAGAAATTATCAGTTTTATGACCATTGGCGCGTTTACCGGCATTGCTGCAGGCTTACTGGGTATAGGCGGTGGACTGATCATCGTCCCTTTTACTTTGATGGTATTTGATTATTTAACAGGCCATCAGAATTTTAATATTCCCCATGAATTGCAGGCACATGTCGCCATAGCCACTTCGCTGGCAACGATTATCTTTACTGCTGTTTCGGCCATTTATTCCCAGCACAGAAAAAAAGCGATTGACTGGTCAGTATTCTGGCAACTGGTGCCGGGTATCCTGGCCGGTGCTTTTATGGGAGCATGGCTGGCAACTTATATTCCCCGAACATGGTTACTGCTGGTATTTGCAGGTTTTCTAATGCTGGTCAGTATTAAAATGTGGTTTGGCTGGTCACCCCGACATAAAGCACAGTTGCCCTCATTTCCTGTAACCAGTCTGGTTGCCCTGCTGATTGGTATGGTTTCCTCCCTGGTGGGGATTGGCGGTGGGACTATGACAGTCCCCTTTCTTAACCGTAGTCGTATTGCTATACAGCATGCGGTGGCCATTTCCAGTGCCCTGGGCCTGCCCATAGCCCTGTTTGGTACGCTGGGTTTTTACTGGCGCAGCCTGGAAAATAATATTGATGGAATGATCAGCCAGTCGGGAATGCTTGGCTATGTTTATTTGCCGGCTTTTTTGGCCATTATCAGTCTGTCTGTACTGACGGCTCCTATTGGTGTCTATCTTTCCCATCGACTGTCAAAACAGGCATTAAGCCGTTTTTTTTCAATACTGCTTATTATTCTGGCATTAAAAATTATTTATGGGCTTATAAACGGATGACGGCTGATCAACAGGCTGGGTTATGTCCTCTATGCGGTGAGCCGAATCATTGTGCAGTGGCGACTGCAAAGCCGGGGACAGGCGTTAAGGAATGCTGGTGTTTTTCAATGCCGAAAACTCTGGATAAATCCGTGCTGGAAAATGTACTACCGGACAGGAAACAATGTATTTGCAGAAGCTGCTGGGAAAGGGTGACTGTTAAACGTTAATAGCCCTCATCCTCTCCCGGAGGGAGAGGGAAATGGTAATTAGTTAGTTATGGGGGTCAGTTTGATTTCTACCCGACGGTTCTGCGAACGACCATAGGCGGTATCATTGGAGGCAATAGGATAATCTTCACCCATTCCCTTGGTCATAATACGCTGGGGCAGAACATTGCGGGTTTCCAGGTATTTTGCCACGGCATCAGCACGCTGCTGGGATAGCCTCATATTATAAGCGGCGTCACCCACACTATCGGTATGGCCATAGACATCCACATAGGTTTTTTCAAACTCATTTATTACCTTGGCTACAGAATCCAGAACCCGGTAAAAATTAGCAGAAATGGCACTGGAATTGGTATTAAAAGTAATATTACCGGGCATATTCAGAATAATGGAATTGCCGCTACGGGTAACACTGACACCGGTGGCTTCCAGTTCCTGGCGAAGCTTGGCTTCCTGGGTATCCATATAATAACCAATACCACCACCGGCCAGTGCTCCAATACCGGCACCGATTAAGGTTGCTTTTCTGCTATCACCGGCAAGTACCCCTAAAACGGCACCACTGACGGCTCCAATGGCAGTACCTTTAGCGGCATTACTGGTTTTTTCTTCCCGGGTATAGGGATCAATGGTAGTACAGGCACCTAAGGCTAGACTGCCTAGTAAGATAGCACTGACTGCCAGAGTTGTTTTTGATTTTTTTGTAATTTTTAAACTCTGTACACGGGGTTGTATAAGATTGTTATTCATAATAGTTTTAACTCTTTTTTAATGCTGCTTTTTTAGCGGATAGCCTGTTTAAATTACCAGCCATCCAACGGCTTTTTTTGCTTAAGGTATTTATTGCTCTGTCTCTGATACGGGTGGGTTACACCAGTAGCTGATATCTTTTTCTACCTGTATAAAAGCTTCTTTGGCTTCTTCATCCGTCAGACGAACTTTCTGTTGTTTCTGTTCGTCATAACGGTAAAGAAACGGTGCTTTTTTGTATTTTTCCAGAGTGGCACGGGAATCCTTGCAGAGTTTTTCCCGTTTCTGATTTTTCTCCTGGTTTTGTTGTTCTTTATCTGCAGTCGACTGCTTATGAAATATCCGGCTGCCCAGGTGCATTTTCTGGGCACTCTTGTCGCCTGGGCGAGCTGCATAGTGTACCCTGCCTTCCTTATCCACCCACTTATAGATTTCCGTTGTTTTTTCAGCCTGAGCAAGCTGGCTCAGAAACAGTAATGATAATATAAGTACTATACTTAATTTAGCTGAACGGATAATTAACGGTTTCATTTTGTCTCCTGAAAGTGGCTAAAGCTTTTTTCAATAATTTTTATTATAGTTTCTTTTTTGGTAAATGTTCTCAATACAGAGGATTTAATTAATAATCTAGAATTTTAATGAATAACGGGCCTGATTTTTGTGGTCCAGGTCCAGATTAACAGATTACAGGGCAAAAAAAAGCACCCCGAAGGGTGCTTTTTATAAATAAGCTCATGAATATTAATTCATTCCGCTTATTAGTACAGGTGTTGTAGAGCTTATTTGTTGGTAAACTCTGGGTAGGCTTCCAGGCCGCATTCTGCCAGGTCGACACCTTCGTATTCTTCCTCTTCGCTGACTCGAATACCCATAATCATCTTAATAATCAGCCAGACGACCAGTGAAGTACTGAATACCCAGCCAAAGATAGTGGCAGCACCGATTAACTGACCGGAGAAGCTGACATCACCATTAGTCAGAGGTACCAGCATCAGACCCAGGAAGCCGACTACACCGTGCACTGAGATTGCACCGACTGGATCATCAATACGCATTTTATCCAGAGTCAGGATGCTGAAGACAACCAGAACACCACCGGCAGCACCAAACAGGGTAGCCAGTAAAGGAGTCGGTGTAGAAGGCTCAGCAGTAATGGCTACCAGACCGGCTAAAGCACCGTTTAACAGCATGGTTAAATCAGCTTTACCGTACAGGATACGGGCCACAATCAGGGCAGCAACTGCACCACCGGCAGCTGCAGCATTGGTGTTCAGAAATACCATGGCAACAGCATTGGCATTAGCAATATCGCCCAGTTTCAGAACAGAACCGCCGTTAAAGCCGAACCAGCCCATCCACAGGATGAAAGTACCTAAAGTGGCTAAAGGCAGGTTAGCACCAGGAATTGCTTTAACTTCACCATTTTTACCGTATTTGCCTTTACGGGCACCCAGTAATAAAACACCGGCTAAGGCAGCAGAAGCACCAGCCATGTGTACAATACCGGAACCGGCAAAGTCAGAAAAGCCCAGGTCACCCAGGTTGTACAGGCCGAATACATCAGCACCATTCCAGGTCCAGGAACCTTCCATTGGGTATATAAAGGCAGTCATGAATACTGCGAATAACAGGAACGCCCATAATTTCATACGTTCAGCAACCGCACCGGATACAATTGACATAGCAGTGGCAACGAAGACCACCTGGAAGAAGAAATCAGAAGCACCGGAATAAATAGAACCGCCGGTAAAATCAGCCTGTTCAGCAAAGGCCTTTAAGGTTTCGTCAACATAACCATCGCCAACCACCAGGCCGTTCAGGAACATGCTGCCGCCGTACATGATGTCGTAACCGATAATCAGGTACATAATACAGGAAATCGCATACAGAGCGACATTCTTGGTCAGAATTTCAGCGGTGTTTTTAGTACGCACCAGACCGGCTTCCAGCATAGCAAAGCCAGCGGCCATCCACATAACAAGGGCGCCACACATTAAGAAATAAAATGTGTCCATTGCATATTGTAAGTGATAAACATTATTTTCCACGAGTAATATCTCCTATTAAAGCCTTCTTACAGGGCTTCTTTACCAGATTCAGAAGTACGAATACGAATAGTCTGCTCAACAGCCGACACGAAGATTTTGCCATCTCCGATTTTGCCGGTATGGGCAGCACTGCGAATTGCTTCGATGACCTGATCAAGTACTTCAGAGGCAACGGCAATTTCAATTTTTACCTTGGGCAGAAAGTCAACGACATATTCTGCGCCACGATAGAGTTCAGTATGGCCTTTCTGACGACCAAAGCCTTTGACTTCGGTGACGGTCATACCATGGATTCCAATATCGGACAGTGCTTCACGTACATCATCCAATTTAAAGGGTTTAACAATAGCTGTAACGAGCTTCATTGGTTTTACTCCAAACAATGTAAAAAGTGGGGTTAATACTGGCAGTACCAGTTTTTTGTTCTTCTTAATCGAATGCAATGAATTAAGCAGTTATCATGCCATTGAAAAAAAGTTATTTTTATACAATGTCTTAGTAGATTTTCGAGAGACTTTGTTATTATCTTATGCACCAAAATAGAAAAAATAATTCGCCTGCACAAAAATGGTGCGCTAAGCTGGTGCGTCCTGTCTCAGAATTGTTCAAAACTCATGCAAAATTCGACGAGGGATAATGGGTGCAGTATAATTGCATGTACCCGCCCTGGGCTTTGAGTATTCAACAATAATAGGGACAACCATTAGGGGTAACCATAAATGAATAAACAGTTTTTTGATGATTTAAGCACTAAAATCAGTCAGGCCATGCCACCTGTTCCCGGTAATATGAAAGCTGAACTGGAACAGACGATTCGGGGGATACTGCATAATGCTTTTGATAAGCTGGATCTGGTGACCCGTGAAGATTTTGAAGTACAGTCTGCGGTACTGCAGAAAACCAGAATAAAGCTGGAACAGCTGGAGCATAAACTGGCTGAACTGGAACAAAAAATAAAACAGGATTAACACCACCTGCTATTTAGTATATGAGTAATATGTGAGCCCGTTATTAATCTCTGTGAATTAGTATCAGGTGCTCGGTTATCCACTGGACAAAGAGTAAAGCACTTGCGAAATTATCGGCGAATATCTGCCGCTATCTGGTTGTGTCTGTTATTACCTGTTAGCAGCTATCCTGAGTCCTCATCCGGGGAAGATTATACAGAGCTTAGTCTTAAGGAATTAATGGCGCTGGAGATTTTCACCTCCGCTTCTATGCTGCCGACGGAAATAAAAAAAGCACCTGGTACGGTTTACAGCTTCAACCGAAAAGACTTTTTACGTCTTGGTGTCAGAAGCATTGATGAGCTGCTGGACTATGTTCCCGGTCTGCAGCTAAACCAGTACAAAAAGCGTCATCGCTCAGTATGGGCCAGAGGTGTTATTGACCGTTATAACAATAAAATGAAAATGCTGGTGGATGGTGTGCCCATGCAGCATGTTTATTATGGTGACTTTGCTGATGGTGAAAACCTGCCTCTGGAGAAAGTGGATAAAGTAGAAATCATTGTCGGTCCGGCATCTTCCCTTTATGGCGCCAATGCCTTTGCTGGTGTTATTTCAGTAACCACCCGTCCATTTACAGAAAATGCTCAGACTTCCTATGTGGAAACCACTCTGGATGTGGGAGATAACAGTCGTACGGGGGGTAAGATTTTCTATAACAGCCAGAAGTTACAGGGCTTTGTCAGTTATCTTGATCAGGATGCACCTTTTAGAAAAAACAGACGCAGCTTTGTTGGTGATAAAGTTTCACAACCACGGGATGAAGATTACACCAACCTGTATTTTAAGGCACAGCCCGTAAAAGGATTGCAGCTAAGCTTTAATTATCAGGCTATGGATACCCCATTTGTATTTGCTCCAGGGCTGGTCAATATTAATACCGATGCTGAATCGTATAATGCCTCACTGCATTATGAATTCGGTGATCTGCAGCAGGGTAAACTGGAAACCATTGCTTATTATACGGATGATCAGGCCGCTGAAAAGGAGTATGAGCAGACTACAGGCAGAAAGGCCTATAAAGAAAACAGGGACGCTGTTTACTATGGTATTAAATCCACCTGGTTTAAAAAAATGTTCTCTGTACATACTTTATCCATTGGTGCAGAGTGGCAGCACGATGAAGCAAAGGATATGGATAAAACCAGGTACTGGGATCACAGCAATGGGTTTTATTCAGTACCTAAGTCTGGTTCATTATTA
>JALVDE010000204.1 GCA_027009375.1 Gammaproteobacteria bacterium | reverse complement strand
CGATGAACAGAATAATGATTATGCTTTATTTATACAGGATGTATGGGCGTTAAGTGATGAACTGACTATGACGCTGGGCGGTCGTTATGATGCATTTGATGCTTTTGATAATGACAGAAATTACCGGTTTGCACTGGTGTATACTCCTACGGACAGACAGACCTTAAAATTTTTATGGGGCAGCAGTGTCAGAAAACCCACTTACAGGGAATACCTGAAAGTCCTGGAAGTGCCTGATTTTGTCCAGCCCAAACTGGATACCGAAAAAATGCAGACGGTTGAAATGGGTTATGCCTATCAATGGCAGAATGCCAATATTTCCGTTACCGGATTTTATAATGAGTTTGAAGATTTTATTAAGCAGGCAGATGCGCCGACTACATCCAACGTAGAAGATGAATATTTTGTTAATGATAATGGTACCTGGCGTATGCATGGTATTGAGCTGTTAACTGAATATCGTCCAGTATCCAGAGTTTCCTTAAGAGCCAGCCTGGGCTGGCTAAAAGCGCAAAATAGAGAATACAATGATATTCCCTATATAGCAGAATGGAATGCCAGTCTATTTGCCGATTATCAATGGAGGTCTTCACACTTTATTGGCCTGTCAGCCTTTTATAACAGCAATAAGGAAGATACCAATAATAGCCGGTTTCCGGATAAGCGGGATGATCCCGACAGTTTTGTAACGCTGGACTTTAATGCTCATGGACAGTTGCTTGATAATATATCCTATCAGCTTGGAGTTAGAAACCTGACTGATGAAAAGGTATATGATCCAGCAGGTGATTTTTCAGATGCATACAACACCCAGAGAACGGACCGGGAGGTCTGGGGTAAATTAACCTGGCATTACTCGTTCTAGGGGTATTTATGTTGTTTAAATACGCTGAATATTATCCCTGGAAATACCGGACGGGCCTGTTAAAACATGTGCTGAGTATGGTGCTGGTATTTGTTCTGTTCGATCTGTCTGTTGTGGTATATGCGGATACGCATTCTGCTGAATATGAACTGCAGTTAAAAGTTAAAGCGGCCTTTATCCGTAACCTTGTGCGCTTCAGTCAATGGCAAAAAACCAGCGGATTCCGTAATAAACAGGTGATTGAAATTTGTCTGTATCAGAAAAATTTTCTGTATGATGGACTTGAGACTCTGACAGGGAAAAGACTTAAGTTTCGTAAAGTTCAGTCCAGGGTTATTAAATCAGATAGAATAACAGAACTGTGTGATATTATCCTGATACCAGCATCCACTTTACAGCGTTTTCTTAAATTTAATGATACAGACAATCTGAAAAACAGGATAACGATAACTGACTTAACGGATGAGTCGGTCAGCTTTAAAACACTGGAAAACAAGGTTATCTTTCGTTTAATACGGAGTAACTTGAATCTTCGGTTTGAAGTAAACAAAACAGCAGCACAAAGACTGAATATTAGTATTGGTTCAGAATTATTAAAACTGGGTAATATCATCAGTGAACCTGACAGGATAAAACAATGAAGCTGTTTCAAAAGCATCAGAGCATTAAACAGAAACTGTCTTTTATGACCATGCTGACCTCCAGCATAGCCATTGCACTGGGATGTCTGATTTTTGTGATGACAGAAATCTATTTTAACGGCCAGGCTATGATAAAACATCATGCGGTACTGGCTGAAAGTATTGGTCTGAATATCCGTTCAGCAATTCTGTTTCAGGATAATAACTATATCTCAAAGGCATTGTCTGTCTTCAGTATTAATCCCGATGTAGATGCAGCCTATGTTTATAACAGGAACAACAAATTACTGTCTAAATATATGATTGCTCAGAATCATCGTGATTTTATTAATTTAAGTCCAGACGATCTTCAGTTTGAACGCAGTCCCGGTGAAAAGAGCAGTATTGTTTTTCAAAATAATCACCTGCTGATCAAGCACAATATTCGCTTTGATAACGAAGTGATAGGAAAAATCATTCTACAGATCTCCCTGAGTCGGTTTTATCAGCATATTTTCTGGGTGATACTGGTGGCGTTAATTGTATTTCTGCTGATTAATCTACTGACCTACCTTATCTGGCAATATCTGCAGAAAAGCATTACCGAGCCTATAGATAATGTTATTGATGTCAGTACCCGCGTTTCTACTGAAGAAGACTACTCGTTGCGGGTGAATGTAGAGGGGAACGATGAACTGGCCAGGCTGGGATCATGTTTTAATGAAATGCTGGCCCAGATACAGCTCAGGGATATTGAACTGAATGAATACCGGGAACATCTGGAAGCCCTGGTTGAAGAACGTACCCGGCAGGCGGATGCTGCCAGTCGTGCCAAGAGCGAATTTCTGGCAACCATGAGTCATGAAATCCGTACCCCTATGAATGCCGTTATCGGAATGACGGAATTATTACTCAATAGTAACCTGGAAAAACGACAGAAGCGTTATGCAAAAATGATCCTTAACTCCAGTGCGCTGCTGCTGAACATCATTAATGATATTCTGGACTTTTCTAAAATTGAAGCAAACAAACTGGAACTTGAAGAGATTATATTCCAGCCTAACCAGGTACTGATGGATGTTAAGGAAACCTTTTCTAACCAGGCTGCAGAAAAAGGACTGCAGCTTGAACTGCATCTTGAATCCTCAAATTCCGGTTACCTGATTGGTGACCCATTTCGTTTAAAACAGATCCTTAATAACCTGGTATCCAATGCCATCAAGTTTACTGAGCATGGCAAAATTACCGTTGGACTGGAATTGCTAAAAGAAACAGAGCATGTGATCAGCTTTTGTTTTTCGGTAGAAGATACCGGCATTGGTATGAAACCGGAAGTATTAAATGAACTGTTTAACGTATTTCACCAGGCCGATAATTCCATTACCAGGGAATTTGGCGGCACCGGTCTGGGGCTGGCTATTTCCCAGAATCTTACCCGTTTAATGGGTGGTGAAATCCAGGTGGAAAGTACAGAGGGTAAAGGCAGTCGTTTCTTTTTTAGCTTGAACTTTAAAAAAGTGACCCCGGAAGAACTGATAAAAAATGCCAAGATACAGGAGCTTTCCCAGGAAGTTCAGTCCAGTGAACATTTAAACAATAGTGATTATATTATTCTGCTGACAGATGATGACCCGGTTAATCTGGAAGTGATCAGCAGTATTCTGGAAAGCATGGAGTTTAATGTGGAACTGGCCAATAATGGTGCTGAAGCTCTGGAACTGGTTGAGAAAAAGGGCAACCATTATTATGATCTGGTGCTTATGGATATCCAGATGCCGGTTATGGACGGCTATACCACGACCCGAAAGCTGAGAGACCTTGGCTTTACCTCACCCATTATTGCCCTGAGTGCACATGTCTATTCCGATGCTAATTCAGCCGCACTGGAAGCGGGCATGGATGATTATCTGAGTAAACCGGTTCAGATGGAAACGCTCAATGCAGCACTGCAGCGCTGGCTGGGTGTTAATACCCTGATTAAAGAATATTCTGACCTGCCTGAATATAAGGAAGCCGTGCAAAATGAATTAGATATGGCTACACAGGCTGAAGATAAATCCGAACTGCAGGAGCAGGGTCTGGAAATGGCTTCCTATAATGAGCCGAAGCAGACTGAGAATAAGTCGCCGTCGGATTCTATGTCCAGTGTTATGGACAGCCTGCTTGAGGATCAGCATTTGCAAAGAGGTTCTGAACTTTTTAGTTCTCTCCAGTGTATCGATCTGGAAGATGTTCTGGTACGTCTAAATAATAATGCTGAACTGTTGAAGAAACTTCTGGAAAAATACTATGATACCTATGTTGAATTTTTTGAACAGATCCGGCAGTCTTATGAGCAACAGCAATATCGGCAAGTTTCAGAAATGGCACATAAAATAAAAGGGGCTTCCCGATCACTGGGTATTAACCGGGTTGGAGATATGGCAGAACGGCTGGAACTCAGTCTGAAAGAAGGCATAATAAAAGAAGGTGTGGACTATCCGAAATTGTTAAATCAGCTGCAGGCTGCCCTGTCTGATACCATGGCGGAATTAGCGGAGTTTTTTCATAAGTAACAGTGAACAGGTTTTGGTGAGGAGAATTTTTATGCGGGTGTTTTTAACAGGTTTGGTTTTTATGTGCCTGAGTAGTCTGGTTTTTGCTCAGGAAGAAGTTAAAGCAGAGGTTAAGAGCCAGTTAGAGCCTTTAACGCTGGAACAGTATCAGCAATGTCAGGCTCGAACGCAGCAGTCCAATCAAAAAGCGGCGCAATTGCAGGAACAGCAGGCTGAACTTGAGCAGTTAAAACTGCAAATCAGCGAACTGACACAACAGCGGGATAACCTGGGACAGGCACTGGATCTTCATGACCTTAAGTCTGTGGATCAGTACAATAGTGTTAATCAGAAACTTAATGATACTGTTGATATCTATGAACAGGAAGCTAAGGCATATAACCAGGCGGTAAAAGAATATAAACAGGAAGTGGCTGCCCTTAAGCAGGAATGTGATGGTCGGCCTTATATTCAAAAATAAACTGTTTTTGACAGGTTTTACTGACAGCCGGTGGCGGCTTAGTACTTTATAATACCTGTGAAGACGAATTACTGTTTTTTTTCAGACTGTTTTTTAAAAAGGATTTTAAATGTCGCTGTCTATTGTATACAGCCGTGCCGGGGGGCTGGATGCACCCCTGGTGACGGTTGAAGTTTTACTGACTAACGGGCTCCCTGCCCTGAATATAGTCGGCCTTCCGGAAACGGCAGTTAAGGAAAGTAAAGACCGGGTTCGAGGTGCCATATTAAACAGCCGATTTGAATTCCCCGTCCGGCGTATTACCATCAATCTGGCTCCAGCGGATTTGCCCAAGGAAGGCGGTCGTTTTGATCTGGCTATTGCGCTGGGCATTTTACTGTCCTCGGAGCAACTGGACATTAATAACAATCAGCAGGCAGAATTCCTGCAGCAATTTGAATTTGTGGGTGAACTGGCTCTTAGCGGTGACCTAAGGCCTGTTAAAGGTATCCTGCCCATTGCACGCCAGGCAAAAAAACAGCACAGAACCTTAATAGTACCGGAACAGAACGGCCAGGAAGCGGCTTTAATCAAAGGCCTGAAGGTTTATACCGCTCGACACCTGCTGGATGTCTGTGCCTTTTTAAAAGGTGAGCAGTCCCTGGCTCAGCCACAGGCATCT
>JALVDE010000203.1 GCA_027009375.1 Gammaproteobacteria bacterium | reverse complement strand
ATCATCTGGAAAAACTGGAACAGTCATAATATACGGAACAGGTATTAGAGGGTTCATAGAGTATTCTTGAGTAATTTTCAATGTGTGCCATGATTAAATGAAAACTACCTGGTTACTGGAGTGAAAGAACAGCCAAAAGCTACGGGAGTTTATTGGCAATTTTCCTGAAAAACTCAGAAAATTATTGCGTACATAGAGACTTAACGAGGACATATGATGTCTAACGAGGCTATTTCAGTCGGACACCAAAAATGCCAGGAAGCAAATGTTAGAAATAATATACTACCTCATTCCAATTATTGTTGATATTATCATAATTCTAACGTGTCTAAGATTTAGTAAATATTTAATTGATAAATCAATTGATTCACTAATAAGCAATAATAAACTGGCACAAAAGATAAAATTACCAGTATTTATTTCATTATTACTATTTGTGCTTTTGCTACCTCAATTATTTATTAAAGATAATCTCTACAGTCTAGCGGATAAGGAGTTTGACGATTTTAAGGGATTTTTCCATAATCCTGCTCTTTCTAATAAAAAACCTCTTATTGCACTTCTTAATGCACTAAAAACAAATCCAGATAAAATAAAATACATTGACGTGACAACTGGATATAAAACTAATTACATTAACATTAATAATCAATCCAATATACACAATGCAAAGTTTATCCGGTTTTTTTACAGTGGCAACAAAACACAATGCTTATTAGAATCAAATTTCAAACACTATTTCGAAAGACATATGTATTCTAAAGTGGATTTCGAAACTTTGTCCAACACTTCAGATGGTTTATGTTTGTCAGGAAAAGAAATAGCTTATACTGATGCCGGCAAGTATGAATATGCACCACCCGTTCTCAACATATCCAGGAATAAAGATTATTTTTATTTCTTTCCTTTTATGCGAACAATAACAAGCACTTTTCCAGTTATAGCAATGACTAATAGAGAGCATCATGCTCTGGAAAATATTCATAATAAAAACAACATTATGGAATATATATCAGTTGTCTCAAAACCTGGAACAATTCAAAATTACTTTGGCAAACACTTTAAACCATCGGATGAATTTTTGATCGGAGAATTTCTGAAAAAGGTCAAATAGTAGCCACCCACTAACTATTCAAATAAGAAAATATAGACTTCATAGAGTATTCTTGAGCAAATTTAATATGTGTGCCATGATTAAACAAAAACTACTTATTAGCTTGTTAGATTAAAGTAAAAATCAGAGATGAAAAAAATAACTCTAATTACCATAGTATTCATAATTGGATGGTACGGCAACTTATTTTACAAGAAAAATGGCTTATCGTTTTTTCAAAATTCGGTAACGGTCACTGATTTAGAGGATCAAGTAAAATGCATCACTAAAGATGGTGAAGTTATATATGGGAGCGTGCCAAAGGGAACTAAATGTGAAAGATTTGAAGCAATTAAAGGTTCACTAACAATAGTTCCTGGCACAACATATAAAGATGATAGACCAAAAAATCGTCGAACTTCAAGTTTCAAATGTGATGGAAGGCAATACTGTAGTCAAATGAACTCAAGATCGGAAGCTGAGTTTTTTATAAATAATTGTCCAAATACAAAGATGGATGGAGATCACGATGGTGTTCCATGTGAAAATGATTCACGTTTTTAATCTAATACTGGCTTTAAGTATAAAATAAACAACGCTCTAACCAATGCATGCTGAATGTATCCATTGTCAGACGGTGATACATGGCGTTACCATGAAAAGGAAACTAGATGAAGAAACTGTTTTTCGTATTGATTATCAGTATTGGGATTTATGGTTACGTACAAAATAATCCTACTATCGTTTCTTCACTTAGTGAGCAAAGCTTACCTACGAATGAAGTCATCGAGAATGCATATCAGAACCAGTTAAGTGATATACAGGTCAGCGGCTCAGGGGTGGTTGTTCGTACGCTTAGGGATGATAATGAAGGCAGCCGACACCAAAGATTCATCTTACGACTTTCTACTGATCAAACGTTATTAATTGCTCACAACATTGATTTAGCTCCAAAAATAGACAAACTACAAAAAGGCGATGTAGTCGAGTTTTATGGCGAGTATGAATGGAACTCTAGAGGTGGTATTGTGCATTGGACACATCATGACCCAGGTGGCCACCATGTGGATGGTTGGCTAAAACACAATGGGCGTACGTATGAATAATCATATAACTATTATTAATGGACACTCGAAAAATAACAACTTATAAAAGAGGATAAGAAGCAGCATAAAGTAAAAAATGGCATTGTAAAACCTTACAATTATCTTTTTTCACCCACATAAATGGCATCGACTTTCTGTAGCCCCCTGGGCAATTTATTACCCCGACGGCCGCGTTCATGGATATAGTGTTCCAGATCAGACAGTTTCAGGGTCAGATGACGTTTACCGGAATGAATCGTCAGTTTCTCCCCTTCCGGTAAAATCAGAATAAAGCGTGCAAATTCTTCTCGCTCTGCCACCCTGGAGGGCGGGATGGAAATGATTTTAACACCTTTACCTTTGGCCAGCAGCGGCAGTTCAGATAACTGGTGAATTAGCAGGCGGCCTTCGTTGGAGACGGCGACTACCCGGTCAGTTTCCAGATTCGTTACCGGTACTGGCGGTAATACCTGAGCACCTGTCGGTACCTTAATCAGGGCTTTACCTTTCTTGTTTTTGCTGAACATATCTTTCAGTTTACCCACAAAACCATAACCGGCATCAGTACTGAACAGGTACATCTGATCTTCATTGGCATTCATTAATACCGAGATAAACTCAACATTGCCTGAGGGCGGTGACAGGCGTCCTGTCAGAGGCTCACCCTGCCCCCGGGCAGAAGGCAGAGTATGACCCGGCAGAGCATAACTGCGTCCGCTGCTGTCCAGGATAGCCACCTGCTGATTGGTTTTACCCTGGGCACTGTCCCGATAGCCGTCACCGGCTTTATAATTTAACGCCAGCGGATCCACATCATGTCCCTTGGCTGCTCGGATCCAGCCCCTCTGTGAAAGGATAACTGTAATGGGATCAGCACCAATTAAATCGGTTTCTTCCATGGCTCTGGCCACTTCCCGGGTGACCAGCGGTGAGCGTCGTTCATCACCGTGTTTTTTAGCCGCTTCCTTAAGTTCTTTTTTAATCAGGGTTTTCATTCTCTGGCGGGAACCGAGCGTTTTATTCAGCCAGTCTCTTTCCTTCTGCAGTTCTTCCTGCTCAGCCCGGATTTTCATTTCTTCCAGTTTGGCGAGGTTACGCAGTTTCAGGTTCAGA
>JALVDE010000202.1 GCA_027009375.1 Gammaproteobacteria bacterium | reverse complement strand
GTGACATTAAGGCCAAAAACGGTGATGTATTTCCACTCTATAACAGTTTTGATGATGCCAAAGCGGGTATTGAGGTATCACTGATCTTTGATGATACCACCGGACTGACTGCCGATGTTACCAAGGTTATTTATAAAGGCATTGTGCTGGGTGTAATTAAAAAAATCACCCCTAATACCGGCCAGCAAACCGCTACTGCAACGGTCATTATGGATCCTATTGCTGATTTCGGGCTGGTGGAAGATACCCAGTTCTGGATGGTCCGTCCTAAATTTGATATTACCGGTGTGGAAAACCTGGAAACCCTGCTGGCCGGTGATTATATTACTCTGAGACTGGGTAAGAGCAAAAAGAAAAAATACAGTTTTAAGGTCAGTATGACGAAACCGCCGCTGGATGCCAGTTATCCAGGACTGCATTTGAAATTGAACAGTTCTGAACTGGGATCGATCAGTATTGGCGCCCCGGTTATGTATCACAGGATTAAGATTGGTAATGTACAGGATTATGAACTGGCGGCGGACGGAAAAAGTATCAATATCCTGATCTATATTTATCCCCGGTATATGAATCTGGTTAGCCCCCATTCACGTTTTTATAATGCCAGTGGTTTTAAGGTAGAGATGGGGTTGTCAGGTTTGAGTGTTCGTACCGAATCAGTCAAAAGCATTCTCAAGGGCGGCATCGGTTTATATAATGATGCCCGCTATGAACCCAGCAAACATAAAGTTCCCAATGGCACTAAATACAGGTTATTTGATGATTACGAGGCTGCTCAAATTAATGCATTTTATGTCACTGTACTGTTTGATAAAGTAGATGGCTTATCTTATGGAAGCAAGGTTATCTATAATGATATTGAGGTAGGTAAAGTCAGGTCTGTCAAACTCAGCCGCAAAGATGCCGAAAAAGTTGAAGTAAGTCTGGAGCTCAGTGAACAGATTAAACCGCTACTGGGTAAACGCTCCAGGTTCTGGGTAGTCAGGGCTGAACTTGGCCTGGCTAAAATTAAAAATGTGGGTAATTTAATCACGGGTAACTTTCTGCGGCTTGAACCGGTCAGAGGGCCTTTTAGTGATTACTTTATCGGTTATGAAGAAAAACCACTTAAAAAACAGTCAGCAGCCGGTTTTAATATTCACTTAACAGCCAGCCGTCTGGGGTCAATAAAAGTGGGTGACGGTGTTTATTATCGCCAGATTAAGGTGGGTGAAGTGGTGGGCTATGAGCTGGCTGATACCTCGGATCAGATATTAATACATCTGACTATTCGTGAACGTTTCCGTCCATTGCTGCGGGAAAATAGCCGTTTCTGGAATGCCAGCGGTATCTCTATGGATATCAATCTGTTCGGCAGTTCTAAAATCAGAACAGAATCGATAGAATCGGTTCTCTCCGGCGGTATTGCTTTTGCCACTCCGGACAATGCCACCATGGGTAAGGAACTGTCCGAAGGCAGCTATTATATCTTATATGATGAGCCTCAGCCGCAATGGCTGAAGTGGAATCCGATTATTCCTTTAAGCAGGGAAACACAGCAGAACTAATACAGAAGAACTGACTGAGTCAGCTCTTGAACAGGAAAAACTATGGATTTAAGCTGGATTTCAATTACCCTAGCAGAAACAGGCTGGCTGATACTGACCTTTACATTCGGTTTTGCGGCCTACCGGATCGGCCTACCGCCCATGGTGGGCTTTTTGTGTGTTGGTTTTGTGCTCAAGTTTAATGGCGTTGAAAGTACCGAGGCACTCAGAGAAATTGCTGATCTGGGTGTTACCATAATGCTGTTCACTATAGGCCTGAAACTGAACCTTAAAAGCCTGCTGAGAGTACAGATATGGGGTGTGGCCACCTCCCATTTGCTGATAACTATTATTGTTTATACCGGTATTTTTGTTCTTCTGCAGCAATCCGGAGTCAGTGCCTTTCAGGGACTGTCGTTATGGAGTGGTGTATTAATTGCTTTTGCGTTAAGTTTTTCCAGTACTGTATTTGCAGTTAAGGTGCTGGAAGGTAAAAATGAAATGATGGCTTTATATGCTCAGATAGCCATCGGGATTCTGATTGTACAGGATATTTTTGCCGTTTTATTCCTGTCTGCTTCTACAGGCAAATTGCCCAGCATCTGGGCACTGGGGCTACTGGGTCTGCCGCTATTACGCCCCATACTGTATAAAATTATGGATCAGGTGGAACATGGTGAATTACTGGTGCTTTACAGTCTGCTGCTGGCGACCGGCGGAGCCGCTCTATTTGAAATAGTCGGTATGAAAGCGGATCTGGGTGCGCTGATTTTTGGTTTGCTGCTGGCCCCGCATGTCAAGGCCTCGGAAGTATCAAAAACTCTCTATAATTTCAAAGACTTATTCCTGGTGGCTTTTTTTGTCAATATTGGTCTTTCAGGTGATCCATCCATGGAGAACCTGGTTATTGCCGGCATTTTATCCTTATTAATGTTTGCCAAGGTATTCCTGTTTTTCTGGCTGCTGGTTAAAACCAAAATGCGCAGCAGAACCTCCTTTCTGGCTTCCATGAGTCTGGCTAACTATTCCGAATTTGGCCTGATTGTCGGCACCATTGGTGTACAGAACGGCTGGATGGACAGTTCCTGGCTGCTCAGTATTGCCATAGCCCTGTCCATGACCTTTATTATTGCCTCACCGCTCAATGCACGGGCTCACGAAATTTACGGGCGGTTTTCAAAAATGTTCCGTAGCTGGCAGTCAGAAGAGCGGCTGGATGATGAAAAGCCGGTGGATGTGGCCGGGGCGAGTATTGTGGTGTTTGGTATGGGACGTATTGGTACCGGGGTCTATAACGATCTGAATTACTATTTTCCGGGACAGGTTATCGGAGTGGATTTTGATGCCGGTGTTTATGCGCAGCATGAAAAAGATAAAAAAAATATTATTTATGCAGATGTTATGGATAAGGACTTCTGGAGCAAGCTGAACCTGGAAGGTGTACGCATGATCTTTTTAAACCTTCCACAGCGGGAAAAAAACCTGTTTACCTTAAAACAGCTTAGGGAAATGGGCTTTAAAGGCCATGTGGCCGCTATCGCTCTGTATGATGAAGATGTTGAAGTGCTGAAACAGGCCGGTGCTGATGAGGTTTATAACTTTTATTCGGAAGCCGGGATTGGTTTTGCAGAACATGTTCGCCATAACCTGCTTAGTAAAGGTCAATTTTTGCCTGAACCAGCTGAACAAAAGCCGGTTGAAGAATCAACTTAACAGGCTCAGGCAAGAATATCGGGGAGCAGAAGATTTTCCAGCTTGATGATTTCATCCTTTAGATGCAGCTTGCGTTTTTTCAGGCGTGTGATCTGCATCTGGGTATGAATGGTCCGGGGCATATGATGAATGGCTTCATCCAGATCCCGGTGCTCCTGTTTTAAAGCCTCAAGCTGAGCTCTTATTTTTTGTTTATCGTCTTCAGTCATTGATTGTCAGTAATTAATTATCAGTTGTTATTGTTTTAGTGGTGTGTTGATTGATGTGTCGAGTATTTTGCAGCCTTAAAAGTGTGAAATATCTCTTTAGACAGACCTCAATTATCTGTTATGATTTCCTTAAAATCAAGAATAGAAGTATTTTCAGCAATTCTGAAAAATTCCCGTTAAATCGGTGTGGATATGTCAATGGCTTTAAAACTTGCAGCTCTTAAAATATCAGTATCAGTCATACTGTTGATTGTGCTCAATGCCTGCACATCCAGCACCACCCTGTATGAACGCTGGAGCAATGATGCTTATCAGGGGCCGAAACTGGAGAAAGTGCTGGTTATCGGTGTCTTCAAAGATGATATAAGACGCAGGGCATTTGAATCGGCCTTTGTTAAAGAATTACAGGCCATGGGTGAAAAAGGGGTGGCCGGATATACCCTGACACCGCCCAATAAAAACTTTAAGAACAAGGAAGAAATTCTGGACGCTGTGAAAAAATCCGGGGTGGATGCCGTGCTTATTACCAGTTTTAAAGGTGTCATAGAAAAGGAACGGGAAGTCCCTCCTCGAATGGATTATGTACCCAGTATGGGGATGCGTTATGGACGTTATGGCTATGGGTATGGTTATCCGGGTTACTACGGGACCACTTATGATGTAGTTTACCGTCCGGGATATACGGTAAAAGATTCCATTGTACAGCTGGATACCCGGGTCTTTTCTGTCGCTACTCAGGAAATGGTCTGGGCGGGTAAAACCAGAAGTGTCAATCCGGCAACAGGTGAAGAGATTGTTCAGGAACTGGTAAAAATTATAGTCAGGGATATGAAAACAAGTGGGCTGATTAAATAATTTTAAGAGGTCAGAAATACTTAAAAAATTAATAATAAAAATTAATATCAAATTCATTTTATAAAAATTTAAATGACTGTTAATTCTGTTTAACAGTCTGAGCTTTAGCGACAAAAAAAGGAGTAAGCGCTTGTCCAGTAAATATAATATTGTTTATAGCGGTCTGCAGGATAATATAACGGCAGAAACATTTGTTAGCCGGTTTTGCAAAACCTTTGGTATTAGTGAAGCCAAAGCAGAACAGATTGCTGCATCCAGATCAGATGTGACCATTAAGAAGAATGTACCCGGTGACAAAGCCGCTAAATACATTAAAGCGCTGGAAGCCTGTGGTGCCATTGCTTATCTTCAGGAACAGGAGAAACCGCAGGAGCAGCAAGCGGAGCAGATTCAACCCGGGAGCGGTCTGTCATTAGAACCCATTGAAGATGAACAGGAACAACAGGAAGAAACACAACAACCCGCGGTCTGTCCTAAATGCGGTTCCACTAATATTAAAGATGATGAGTGTCTGGACTGCGGTATTTATATTTCTAAATATAAGGCTAATCTGGAACATGTTTCAGAACCTGAAAGCACTACCGCAGACTCTCAGCAGGACAATGTTAAACGGGATTCTGATCCTACCCGGCAGATGGATACCAATCCCTATGCTACCCCCCAGGCTGAGCTCATTGATTCTGCTGCTGATGACGAACCACAGCCTGAAAAGGTACCCGCCGGCAGCGCTACTGCCTGGCTGGGAAGGAGCTACTGGCACTTTAAACAGAACCCTTTTGCCTGGATAGGGGCTTTAATTATCTTTATTGTTTTATCCATGGGGCTCTCTTTTGTACCCGTAATCGGAGCACTGGCTGTTAATCTGCTGTCACCGGTTATTATGGCGGGCTTTTCCATTGGTGCTCAGGAGCAGGATAATGGCGGTGATTTTAGAATTGGCCACCTGTTTGCCGGTTTTTCACAGAACTTTGGTGCCCTGGTTATGGTCGGCGTATTTTACCTGTTGTTTATTATCCTTATCGGGGCAGTATTTGGCGGTATTATCGGCCTGACTATGGCGGGTTCGGGTATGATCGATCCTAATGCCGGTCCGCAAGTCATGATGAACAGCATGGGGCCGATTAGTATGATCCTGATGCTGCTGGCACTGATGTTAATTGTTTTTGTGGCAATGGCTTATTATTATGCCCCGACTCTGATTGCTCTGGACAATATGAGCGCTCTGGCTGCAATGAAAATGAGTCTGAACGGCTGCTTAAAAAACTGGCTGGCCTTACTGGTATTCGGCATTCTGGCCTTTTTGCTATTAGTGATCGGTATGATACCTGCGATGCTGGGACTGCTGGTGGTTATTCCCATGCTGCAGGCTTCAATTTATGTATCCTACCGGGATATTTTCCATCATCAGGACTAATTTCCAGCCAGTCGTTTAAAAAAGGTGCAATTGCCATAAAGCAATTGCACTGCGTTATCCCATCCTACTGCAATTACGTCATCACTCACCTCCTTAAAAACCAGCAATAGAACCGCATTTTTTGAAAGTTATAAGAGTATAATAGCCGTTAAATAAATGCTATTATATGAAATTAAACGTCTAAAAATACCTGCCAATATATTGATTTCGAATTAACCTAATGGAATAACGATGAAAAGTTTTTACTTATTAAATGTATTAATGATTACTTTATTTAGCATGACATTCATCTCAGGCTGCAGTGAAAAAAAGCAGAAGGTTGAAAAAGTAGAAGAAATCAGACCGGTAAAAACCATTGTGGTTAAAGCCCCCGATGCGGGAGGCAACAGGCATTTCCCTGGTCGTATTGATGCCAATAAAAAAGCCGAACTGTCTTTTCGGGTATCAGGAAAAATAAAAGAGTTACCAGTAAAAGAAGGTGATGAGGTGCACAAAGGTGATCTTATTGCCAAACTGGATCCAACGGATTTTCAGATTGCCGTTAATGATAAAAAAGCCCTGTTTACCCGCGCTGCCAATGATTACCATCGTGGGCAGAAACTGGTTAAAGAAGGCCATATTTCTAAAATGGATTTTGACAAGCTGGAAGCGAACTTTCTGAGCAGCCGAGCCGCATTAAACCTGGCTAAACAGCAACTGGCTTATACTGAACTAAAAGCACCTTTTGACGGTATAGTGGCCCGTCGTCACATTCAGAATTTTGAAGAAGTTCAGGCCAAGCAGCCCATTGTTACTTTAAACGATAATGAAATTCTGGAAGTGAAATTTGATCTGCCTGAAAATCTGATCCTGCGTCTGCAAAAAGTCGGAGTGGTAGAAGACGGTGAAGATCTTAAAATGAAAGACAGAATTCCGGTTTTTGCTGCCTTTCAGTCCCAGTCGGATAAACAATATCCGCTCACCTTTAAGGAAATGTCCACTAAGGCTGATTCCAGTACCCAGACATTTTCTGTTACCTATACTATGAAAAGACCAAAAGATGTAATTGTTCTACCGGGCATGACTGCAACGGTAAAAATTGATTTTAGTAAGGTTATGGAAGCAAAGCATATTTTTTATCTTCCGGTCAGTGCCGTCATTGCAGATGCCGCATTAAAGCCGGTTGTCTGGGTAGTGGATGAAAAAACCATGCAGGTTGCACCAGTATCGGTAAAAGTGGGTACTATGAAAGGCAATCAAATTGAAGTCACCGAAGGTTTAAAAGATGGCCTGCGAGTAGTGGTCGCCGGTGTGCCCTTTTTATACAAAGGTCTTAAAGTTAGCCTGATGAGGCAGTCGGAGCAGGCAGAGGATAATATCTTACATGAGTCACCGCTATTGAAAAAAGGTTGTGAACAGAACACCTCAGCTAAATCATCAAAGGGATAAGTCATTATGAATATCGGCGAGTATTCGGTAAAAACACCGGTTATATCCTGGCTTCTGGTGATTGTTTTTCTGGTGGGCGGTTACAACGGCTTTGTAAAAATGGGTAAGCTGGAAGATCCGGAATTTACCATTAAAGACGTTAAAATTATTACTAAGTATCCAGGCGCAACTGCACAGCAGGTCTATGATGAAGTAACCTATCATATTGAAGAAGCGGTTCAGTTGATGGCACAGGTTAAGTGGATAAAAATGTCTATTTCACGGCCCGGGATGTCAGAAATTACCGTTACCTTTAAAGATAAATACACGACTAAGGACTTTCCGAATATCTATGATGAAGTACGTAGAAAAATCGCAGATATGCTGCATAAGCTCCCGCCGGGAGCCCAGAAACCGGTCATTGTAGATAGTTTTGCTGATGTGTACGGTGTTTACCTGGCCTTATCAGGAGACGGCTACACCTATCGTGATTTAAAAGATACCGCTGATTTTCTCAAGAAGGAATTAGTGCTGGTTGACGGCGTTAGAAAAGTCGTCATAGGAGGTGCTCAGACTGAGGTGGTTTATCTGGATATGTCTCGCCAGCGTCTGGGTGAGCTTGGGCTGTCACTGGAGAAAATAGCTCAGATCCTGCAGTCTCAGAATGTTGTGACGGATGCCGGTAAGGTAAAGGTGGGTGATGAATATCTGCGTATTCAGCCAACCGGTGAATTTCAGTCAGTCAAAGCCATTGGCGATCTGTTAATCAGTTCATCAGACCGGACTATGGTCTATCTGAAGGATATTGCAGAAATCCGTCGTGAATACCAGGAAGTACCGGATTTACTTATCTTTTATGAAGGTAAACCGGCCTTAACCCTGGGTATATCCATGCTGTCTGGTGAAAATGTCGTACAGGTCGGTAAAAATCTAACAGAAAAATTCCATGAAATTGCCTCGCTGGTGCCTGTCGGTATGAACCTGGATGTTATTTATAACCAGCCTCATGAAGTCAAAAATTCTGTGAAAGGCTTTATGTTAAATCTGGTCGCCGCTATTGTTATTGTTATTATTGTATTGCTGTTATTTATGGGAGTAACTGCCGGTCTTATTATCGGTTCTGTACTGCTTATTACTGTTGCCGGCACTCTGCTGATAATGGAGATGTATAGTATTGATTTACAGCGAATATCACTGGGTGCTCTGATTATTGCACTGGGTATGCTGGTGGATAATGCTATTGTGGTGGCAGAAGGCATGATGGTGCGTATCCAGTCCGGTATGAATGCGGCAAAAGCCGCCAAAGAAGTGGTCGGCAAGAGCGCCATGGCTTTGCTGGGCGGAACCATTGTGGGTATTCTGGCATTTTCCGCCATTGGTCTGTCACAGGATTCGACCGGTGAATTCACACGTACACTGTTTTACGTAATTTTAATCTCATTATTTTTAAGCTGGGTAACGGCTGTCAGTACCACACCGTTATTTTGTGCTCTGTTTATTAAACCCAAAAAGAATACCGGGTCTGAACAAAATATCGAAGATGCCTACTCAGGCTTTGTGTTTATGTTTTACCGCAAGATATTGAAAAAAGCGCTGCATTTCCGGGCATTTACCATGGCCCTGATTGTGGCTTTATTTGCTGTGGCGGTTTATGGTTTCGGCTATGTACGACAGGGCTTTTTCCCGGACTCAAATACTCCGATGTTTTTTGTTGAAATATGGGAAGTTGAAGGGACGGATATCAGCAAAACACGGGATGATACGCTCAAAATCAGTGAATATATCCGTTCCCTGCCCGGTGTGACAAAAACTACGGAGCTTATTGGCGGCGGGGATCAGCGATTTTCACTGGTTTATGAACCTAAAGAACGCAGCCCGGCTTATGCTCAGATTATTGTACAGACAGAAACCCGTGAACAGATTGAGGATATCTGGCAGAAGGCCGATCAGTATATGAAAAACTTTTCTAATATAGAACCGATTATTAAATCGTTAAGGATCGGTCCGGGAAGAGACAGTAAAATTGAAGCACGTATCAGCGGTCCGGATGGAGCCGTTTTAAGACAGTTATCGGAACAGGCTAAAGATATTTTTCGTAAAAATGCCGGGACTAAAGAAATTCGTGATGACTGGCGTCAGCCTGTTAAACTGGTTAAGCCCATTTTTAATGAACAGGTTGGACGGCAGTTAGGCATTAATTATGAAGACCTGTCCAAGGCCTTAAAGTATGCGTTTGATGGTACTCAGGTCGGTCTGTATCGTGATGGTATCCGCTTATTGCCTATTTATAGTCGAGCTGCTGATGAGGAACGTGAAGATATTGCCAATATTCAGGACATTCAGGTCTGGAGTCCGGTACTGCAAAAATCAGTGCCCATTGGTCAGGTTGTTAAGCGCTTTGAAACAGTCTGGGAAAATACCGTTATCCGTGGCCGGGACCGGATGAAGACCATTATACCCTCGTGTAATCCTGAAACCGGTGTTGATACTACAGAATTATTTAATCGTCTGCGTCCCCAGATAGAAGCGATGAAGCTGCCCCCGGGTTATCAGCTGGCCTGGGGTGGTGAGTATGAAGATTCAAAACTGGCTAAAGACTCATTAGCCAAAGCTTTGCCCGGTGGTTTTTTACTGATGATACTAACCACAATTTTATTATTTGGTAAGGTTAAACAACCTTTAATCATCTGGTTAACCGTACCTCTGGCCATTATTGGTATTACTGCCGGACTATTGCTGCTGGACGGAGCCTTTGATTTTATGGGCTTACTGGGAGCCTTAAGTCTGATTGGATTATTAATTAAAAATGCCATTGTTCTGATTGAAGAAATTGATCAACAGATTGAAGACGGGGTTGAATCGTTTAAAGCCATTCTGGACTCAGCGGTCAGTCGGATGAGGCCTGTTATGATGGCTGCGGCTACGACTATTTTAGGTATGCTGCCACTCCTTTCGGACGTCTTTTTTGTTAATATGGCTATTATTATTATGTCCGGACTGGCTTTTGCCTCAGTGTTAACGCTGATTGTTGTACCTGTCCTGTATTCTTACTTTTTCAAAATAAAGTATCGGGAAGAGGCTTAATCGGGCCGGGGTCTGATTTAAACCTAAATAAATCATTTGAACCTACTGCGAATGTCCATAGCACTGAATCTACAAGGCTTTCCAGAACATTTTGACTTCACCCGTAGGGTGGCTACGAATAAAGCCAAAATAACCTGTAAATCCTTGTATCTCCAGCACTCTGATCATTCTCGCTACGATTCAACTGATTTATTTAGGTTAAATGGATCGGTTTGTTTGATTATTCTGTTGATGTTATTCCATGCTTAAATTTTCTCACCTTGATCTGCGTCGTGGAGCACAATTGCTGCTCCAGGATGTGGATCTCACCATTCATCCTGGCCAGAAAGTGGGTATTACCGGTGCTAACGGCTGCGGTAAATCCAGCCTGTTTGCCCTGATTAATAATGAACTGCAGGCTGACAGCGGTGATTTTTTTATGCCGCCGGGCTGGGTGGTGGCGCATGTTGCTCAGGAATCCCCCTCTACAGAACGTTCTGCTCTGGACTATGTTATTGATGGTGATCAGCAGTTACGGACTATTGAGGCGGCCATAGAGCAGGCAGGAGCATCTAACGAAGGTGAAAAACTGGGGCAGCTTTATGCACAACTGGAAGAAGCGGACGGTTATACGGCCAACAGCCGGGCGGCACAGTTATTATCCGGTCTGGGCTTCAGTCAGAAGCAGTTAAATAATCCTGTTAACAGCTTTTCCGGCGGCTGGCGTATGCGTTTAAACCTGGCCCGTGCCCTGATGTGCCGTTCTGATCTGCTGTTGCTGGATGAGCCTACCAATCATCTGGATCTGGATGCAGTCTTATGGCTGGAAGAATGGCTGAAAAAATACCCCGGCACCCTGCTGCTGATCTCCCATGACCGGGATTTTCTGGACAGCGTCATGACCCATATTATTCATATAGAACATCAGCACATGACCCTGTATACCGGCAACTATTCCCAGTTTGAACGGGTGCGTGCGGAACAACTGGCTCAGCAGCAGGTACTTTATGAACGGCAGCAGCGGGAAATTAAACATATTCAGAGTTTTATTAACCGTTTTAAGGCCAAGGCTACCAAGGCCAAACAGGCTCAGTCCAGAGTCAAGACCCTGGAGAAAATGGAACTGATTTCCCAGGCGCATGTGGATTCTCCATTTCATTTTGAATTTCATGCACCGGGAAAAATTCCCAATCCGCTGATTGCCCTGGAAGATATCCGTCTGGCTTATGCGGACACAGTGATCCTGGACCATGTGCATATTAACTTACAGCCCGGTTCAAGAATTGGTCTGCTGGGACATAATGGAGCCGGTAAATCCACGTTTATTAAGTTACTGGCCGGTGAACTGCAGGCGGCTTCAGGTCGGGTGGAGCGGTCCTCTGAATTGCGCATTGGTTACTTTGCCCAGCATCAACTGGAACAGCTGCATCCTGAGGATACCCCTCTGGAACATTTTTTTCGAGAGAGTCAACGTCTGGGAAGAAAAGCCACAGAACA